>JBQTJM010000123.1:0-1657 GCA_052387115.1 Gammaproteobacteria bacterium
CCCTGCTGGTGCAGTCATTCACTTCTGTGGCCCACCCCGTCGTCGCGGTGGCGGCGCCCCACGGCCATGCGGCTTACAAGGCCTCATTGGAGGTGAACCCGCGAATAGCGACGCCGAGAGACTTCGATGGATCGCCTTACTTTGAATATCTCTAGTTTCCACCGAATTCCCGGTGGCCGCACCGCAGGACAGGTGCTCTGGATTCCGGCAATCCATGCCGGAATGACAGCGCATCTTTGAATCTTCTTGATTGACGGGGCTAGTGCGAAAACGCCGATCCCCGATTGCTATGGCGCCTGTGCGACGATCCCTATGCGACGATCCGACCCTGCGGTTAAAAACGCCCGCCCCGCTTGCCTGGAGGCAAGCGGGGCGCTCCCCTTATGAGGGACGCGAGCTGGTCGGCCCCCCTGCCTACTGACCCGACGGGGGGGGCGACGGCGGCGTTGAGGTGCCCGGCGCGGCCGGATCCGTGGTCGGCCCCTCAAGCGACGGCAACGTGCCCTCGGGTTCTTGCCGCCGGTCCTCGCATGCCGCCAATACGAGCGGCAGGAGCAGTGGGATCAGTCGCTGGTACGATTTCTGGTTCATTGGATCTGGTTCCTCTAAGGATCGGTTAGCCGCCGCTCGCATTGGCTAGCGGGGGCTGGAAGGCCGCATACTCCGAGATGTTGATCTTGCCGTCTCTGTCTTTGTCCAGACGGTTCATCTCTTCGAACAGACCCGGCACCGCCACGGTTTCACCCGTGGAGATGAATCCATTGTTGTCGATGTCGACCTCTCCGAAGGTCGGGAGCGGCAGGGGCGTTTGGTCTTCCAGGGCTTGCGCCGGCGCCACCATCCCGCCTGAAGCGGCCATCAATAGCGCCGCGAGGATCGAATTAGGTTTGCTGGTCATGGGGACCTCCTTAGCTTGGCTGAGAAACATGGAATACGCCGGGCGGTGAAATTACTATATGCATTGGCCCGGTCTCGCGATCTGGTTCAACGCACGTGCCGGATCCGGTTAGGCCCGGTGATTACCTTTTATAATGTTAACGATATCGTCCGATCGCTCGAGCGATTACCTAATCTTCGGATGCGCTCTATCAGCAAGAATTACCGGTCCACATGAAAATGTTGCACCGCAGGCCATGCGCCGAATCTGCTATTGAAGTCGATTGGCGAGTCGGCCATTGATGGGCGCCAACCTGTCCCTGTTCAAGAAGGGGGTGGTCCTCATCGCGATCCCCTTACTGTTCCAATGGGCGTTCATCGCCTTCTTCCTCCATATCCGTGAGGAAGGGCGGGAAGATCACCGGTGGCTCTACCATACCAAAGAGGTCGTGGCCGAGGCCGGGCACACCCACCGCCTCCTGCTCGAGGCCCATAACGATATGCGCGGGTTCGTGATCACCGGCGACCCTGCCTTCGCCCAGGCCTACGAGGAGGCCATCCAGGTCCTGCCCCGGAAGATCGCGGCGTTGCAACGCCGGGTCCGCGACCCGGGACAGCGGTTGCGCATCACCCGCATAGCCGATGACGCGAGCGCGCTGCTCGGCTTCCTCGGCGAGCTCAACGGTTTCATGCAGTCGGGAAAGCCGGAGCAGGCGGTCGCCGCGATCAAGGCCCGCACCGGCCAGGAACGCATGAACGACCTGCGCCAGGAGCTCAATAC
>JBQTJM010000124.1:0-11431 GCA_052387115.1 Gammaproteobacteria bacterium
GGCTGTCGGCCGGGGTCCAGGGCTCGGGGCGGTAACCGGCCAGCAGGAACTCGAAGGGGAGCACGGTGCTGCCGTCGATGGCCGCATTGACGCCGGCCGCGTAGGCCGAGAGCACCGCGCGCTCCGCTTCGGGCAGACCCGCCAGCACCGTCTCGGCCACCCGTCCGAGACCCAGCACGCGCTGCTGGCGGTCGTTGTCGATGGCGGGTTCGCCGAACACCTCGGCCAGGCGGCCGCCGACCTTGCGCCGCACGAGATCCATCTGAAACAGGCGCTCCCCTGCGGTGACGTAGCCGAGCGCCAGAAAAGCGTCCTCGCGGCTGCCGGCCTCGATGGTGGGGACGCCGATGTCGTCGAAGCGGATCCTGACTTCGGCTCGCAGTCCGGGTAGGTCCACCTCGCCCGAGCGCGGGGGCAGCGAGGCCGCGACGAGCGCCCACAAGAGCCCGAGCCCGCACATGACGAGCGCGGCTGCCGCGATCGCGACCCGGAACAGGCGCCTGGCCCCCCCCTTTTTTCTGTGGTCAGGGCTCTCGTCAGGGCGAGTGCCCGCTGGTGCCGAGCGCCACACGGGCGCGCACGAACTCCACCAGGCGTTTCACGCAGAGTGGAAAGACCGCGAGCAGCACCAGCGATGCGATGACCTGGCCGGAGAGGAGGTCCGCGAGCGACGCAATGCGGCCGATGTGGGTCCCGGCATTGACCAGCACGATGGTCCCCAACAGCATCCCGAGCTGGCTGACCAGCATATAGGTGGTGGTCGAGATCGAGGTCAGCCCCATCACCAGATTGATCACGAAAAAGGGCGAGATGGGCAGGAGCCTGAGGCTGAAGAGGTAATAAGCCCCATTCTTCTCCACCGCGGCATCGATGGAGGCGAGGTGCCGTCCGAACCGCTCTTGCACGGCATCACGCCAGAGATAACGCGCGGCCAGAAACGGGAGCGTCGCGGCTAGCGTAGAGGCCGAGGATACCAGCGCCGAACCGAACACGAGCCCGAACAGGTCTCCGGCGACGACCGTCATGAGCAGGGTGCCGGGCAGGGACAAGGCCGCCAGGGCCAGGTAGATGGCGATGAAGAATACCGCGCTACGCCACAGATGTGCAGTGCAATAAGCGTGGATCGCGTCGCGCTTGGAGTTGAAGTACTCGAGCGTGAAATAAGCATCCAGATCGAGCGCGAAAAACAGGAGCAGGCAGGAGGAGACCGCGATCGCGAAGCAGAGCTTGGACTTGTTCATCTCAGGCCGTTGGCATAGGCTTGGACCGGGGCTTGGAGTGGCCCTTGCACCCGTGCAGTTCCGGTGTCCAAATAGATCACGAGCATATGAGAGGCAGCGATATGGATGCAACCGCCCTGAGCCCCGGCGTCGCCCCGAGTCTCGAGCGCCATGCGCGCTTCGAGGCGCCGCCGCCCCGACCCTGGTTGAAATATTACCCGGAGGCCGTGCCGAGCGAGATAGATCCTAGCAAGTATTCCTCGCTGGTCGATCTCCTGGACCGCTGCACGGCCCGCTACGCCGATCGCTCCGCGTTCTCCAATATGGGCGCGACCCTGAGCTATCGGACCCTGGCGGACAAGAGTCGCGCCTTCGCCGCCTTCCTGCAGCACGAATGGCATCTCAGCCAGGGCGACCGCATCGCCATCATGATGCCGAACCTCCTGCAGTACCCGGTGGCCGCCTTCGGGGCCTTGCGGGCCGGCCTCATCCTGGTGAACACCAACCCCCTCTATACCGGCCGCGAGTTGCAGCACCAACTGGAGGATTCCGGGGCCTCGGTCATCGTGATCCTGGAGAACTACGCCCATGTCCTCGCCCAGGTGCTGGCGCACACCCCCATCAAGCACGTGATCGTGACCAAGATAGGGGACATGCTATCGCAGCCGCGGGCCCTCATCGTGAATGCGGTGGTCGCCCATGTGAAGCGCCTGGTGCCGCCGTTCAATATATCCCATGCGGTCGGGTTTCGGGACGCGCTCAAACGCGGGGCGCGCTGGCACCCCCACGCGGTGGCCCTGGGCCACGACGATATCGCCATACTCCAGTACACCGGCGGCACCACCGGGGCCTCCAAGGGCGCGATGCTGAGCCACGGCAACATCGTGGCCAACGTGCTCCAGGGCGCGGCCTGCCACGGCGCGGTGATCGACGACCAGGGCGAGATCGTGATCACGGCATTGCCCCTCTATCACATCTTCGCGTTCACGATCAATTGCCTGAGCTTCATGGAGCTCGGAGGGTTCAATCACCTGATCACCGATCCCCGCAACCTCAAGGGTTTCGTCGCGGAGCTGCGCAAGCTGCGGTTCAGTTGCATGACGGGGGTCAACACGCTGTTCCTCCATTTGATGAACACCCCCGGTTTCGCCGACCTCGATTTCTCGACGCTCAAGCTCACCGTCGGGGGGGGAATGGCGGTGCAGCGGCCGGTCGCGGAACGCTGGCAGGCGCTCACCGGCCAGCCGATCCTGGAGGGCTACGGCCTTACCGAGTGCTCGCCGCTGGTGTGCTGTAATCCGCTCGATGCGCGCGAGTACAGCGGCTACGCCGGCATCCCGGTGCCCTCGACCGAGTGCAGCATCCGCGACGAGGAGGGCCGGGCCGTCGCGCACGGGACCTCGGGCGAGCTCTGGATCCGCGGTCCGCAGGTGATGAAGGGCTACTGGCACCGGCCCGAGGAGACCGCGAACGTGCTGGGGCGCGACGGATGGCTCAGGACCGGGGACATCGCCCAGATGGACGAACGCGGGTACATCAAGCTGGTCGATCGCGTCAAGGACATGATCACGGTGTCGGGCTTCAAAGTGTACCCGAACGAGATCGAGGAGGTGGTCGCCTCGCACCGGTCGGTCCTGGAGGCCGCGGTGATCGGTGTGCCGGACCCCGATACCGGTGAGGCGGTCAAGCTGTTCGTGGTCCCACGCCCGGGTAGCAGTATCGATCCCGAGGAGTTGCGGGAGCACTGCAAGGAGCAACTCTGTGCCTACAAGGTCCCCAGGCAGATCGTGCTGCGGACAGCGCTTCCGAAGTCCAACGTCGGCAAGGTGCTGCGAAGGGACTTGCGGGACGGCTAGGCGCAGCGACGGCGGCGCCCCCGCTCGCGGTTTTTTGCAAGTTCCGGCCGCAGGCGAGGGGGAAACATGCGCGGCGACCGGTGGACGCGCGCCGCTGATCTTCTATGTTCGGGCTTGTGGCGTCTCGTGTCCGCCACGGGCGTGGCGCTCATCGCCGCGCTCCTTGCCGGGGCCGGCGCCGTCGCGGCGACCTTGGGGCCCAGGACGCCGCTCGAACGGCACCAGTTCCAGCGCATCAGCACCTCCCAAGAGATCTCCGAGTTCCTCGCCGCGCTCGCCGCGCGCTCCCGCCTCGCGCGCGTCGAGATCCTGGGCCGTTCCGCGGGCGGGCGGCCCGTCGAGGCACTGTATCTCTCCGCGTATTCACGGCCCTCACCGGAGCGCCTCACGATCCTGCTGGTGGGCACGCAGCACGGCACCGAGCCTTCGGGCGGCGAGGCCCTGCTCATCGCCGCGCGAGACCTGGTCTCGGGATCGCTGAGACCGGTACTGGATACGGCCGAGATCATCCTGGTCCCGAACGCCAACCCCGATGGGCGGGACGAGCGCCGGCGCGTCAACGGCCACGGCGTGAATCTGAGCACCGATTTCGTCACCCTGTCCCAACCCGAGAGTCGCGCGCTCAACGATCTCGTGATGCGGGAACGGCCGGAGGTGCTGTTGGACGTGCATGAGTCGGCGATCCTCAAGAAGCGATCGCTCGGGCGGCAGGGTTATCTCACCGACTTCGAGGCCCAGTTCGAGATCGCCAACAACAGCAATGTCGCCCCCCGGATCCGCGGCCTGAGCCTCACGGTGTTGCTCCCCGAGATCATCGCCCGGGTCAAAGGCCGCGGGCTGCCGGCCCAGCGCTACATCGGTGAGATCACGAGCATCCGCCAACCGCTCACCAACGGCGGTCTGTCCTTGAGAAACCTGCGCAACAAGGCCGGTTTGGCCGGTGCCTTCTCCTTCCTCGTCGAGAACCGGCTGGACCCGCCGGGCTCGGGCTATCCGACTTTTCGCAATATCCGGCTGCGGACCGCCAAGCAGCTCCTGAGCGTCTACACCTTCCTCGACACGATCCTCGCTCACCAGAGCGAGATCCTCGCGGCCACCCGAACACCCGACCCCACGCGCTGCGTCATCCTCGACGTGGGTTATCGTCTCGACACCGCGCACCCAACGCTTACCCTACCGCTCCGCCGGCGCGCGGATGGGGTCCTGGAGGCGAGACGTTTCGCCGACCACCGGGCGGTCGAGGGTAGCGACGAGGTTCCGCTGGCTCGTGCCTATGTGATCACCGGACACGAGGAGCGCATGCGCGCAGTGCTCGATCGGCACCGGATCGCCTACCGCAGCCTCGCCAGGCCCCATTCGACCCAAGCGCGGGTCTCGATCCCCTCGCGGCGCCGCGGGCAGATGGCGGAAACGCGGCCGGTGGCCGATGTCGAGCTCCGGGCCGCACCGCTGGACCTCTGGATCGATCTCGAGGGTCGGAACGCTGCGCTTGTCACCCTGCTGCTCGAGCCCCGCTCCACGAGCAGTGTGTTCCAGGATCCCGAGTTTGGCTCCCTGCGGAAGCCGGGCGGAAGACCCTTTATTTATCGGGTCGAGCACCGCGGCCGCACGGAACAACCATGCGCGACGGGGACCGTCCTCCCCGGCAGCCTGCCGTAAGCGCTTGTCGACCGCCGTTTCCCTGTATCTCGACCTGGTGCGGTTGTGGGCCGCCCTCGCGGTCCTCCTGTCGCATTTCGCGTATTCCCGTTTCACGGCCGGCGAATATCTGATCTTCCGGCGTTTCGGGAGCGACGCCGTGATCCTGTTTTTCATGCTGTCGGGCTATGTGATCGCGCATGTCACGGGCGAGCGAGAGCGCGGCCTCGCCGATTACACGCTCAGCCGCCTGGCGCGCCTCTACTCCGTGGCCCTGCCGGCGCTCTGCCTCACGGTGGCGTTGGATCACATCGGGCAAGAACTGGACCCGAGCCTCTACGACGGCTGGTGGTACAGGGACGACCACCCTGTCTGGCGTTTCCTGGTGAATGCTCTATTCGTGAACGAGCTGTGGTTCAATTCGACGCGCCCGTTTTCGAACGGACCCTATTGGTCGCTGGGCTATGAATTCTGGTATTACGCGATCTTCGGCGTCGCGCATTTCCTCACGGGCCGCGCGCGCACCGTGCTCATCGCCGTCATCGTCGCGGTGGTCGGCCCCAAGGTCCTGCTGCTTCTCCCCGCGTGGCTCGCCGGGGTGTGGACCTACCGCTACAACCAGCGCCAGACCCTTACCCCGGCACTCGCGTGGGCGTTTTTCATCCTACCCATACTCGCGTACGCCGGGATCAAATGGATGGGCCTCGACCGGGACCTCCGGGCCCTGACAATGGACCTGCTTGGCAACGGCTTCGTGGTTGCCAAGCTCCGGTGGTCGGACGAGTTTGCGATCAGCTACCTCTACGCTCTGCTCATCGCGATGAACTTCATCGCCGTCCATTCGCTGTCCGCGGTCTTCGAGCGCCGCCTGAGACCGATCGCGAGGCCGATCCGGTACTTTGCCGGCCTGACCTTTTCGATCTATCTGTTCCACTATCCACTCCTGCAATTCTTCAGCGCCTGCTACGGCCGTGAGGCGTCCGACCCGCCGCGACAACTCCTGCTCCTGGTCTCGACCCTGGTCGCAATCGCGCTACTGGGCGCGGTCACCGAGCGGAAAAAGCACGTTGCCAGGGCCTGGTTCTCTCCTCTGGTTCGAAAGGCAACCAACGCCCTGGAAACACGAACCGGCCGCTGAATCATCGTGCGCCACCGGCACCCGCGCCGCGATCGCCGGCCTCCGGTGCGAGTCCCCAGGGGTTGCTGTTCTTAGAAATCCAGTCTCTCAAGCCAGCAGTTTTTCAGACGCTGCCAACGCAAGCGCCTCGTTTACCCCGTCTTCGATCATAGAGGTCCTCGCATCGCGGAGCATCTTTTCCAGCGGGTTATCGGTTGACAGGCCATCCTCACCCATGATCTCGAGTGCTTCTCGTGCCAGATTGAATGCTGTTTCAGTCGCTAATACTTTGGATGCCATACCGTATATGCTCCAGTCCATTATTCCGTTCCCCGGTTTATACTTTTGCACAATTGCTCTAAATCTCTTATTGTCTTTGTATGTATCGTATCGATCCTGCAATAGGCTTATTGAATTCCCCGCAGCCCAAAAAGTCGCCCGCGTCGACAGCAAAATGTTTGCGATAGGGTTTGGGTCGCCTAACGGTGAATGTTCGGCAACACTATGGGCGAAGCGCCGAGCCGACTCTGCCGCCTTGAACATATTAAAGAGCTTCAGTCCGATTTCCTGCTGTTCAGATAAAGCGCCTCCGTTGCACGAATGCTCCTTTGCATACTTCAACGTCTCGTCTACGATCGCTCGTGCCTGGCTGGAAACGACCAGGCCCATCTGGCTATTGGCCAAGCCGACTATTCCCTTGCCGATCGCATTTGCTTTGAACAATCCCGGGATTTTCAACAGCATGTATTTGTCGGGGATGCTGACGTCTTCGAATATGATTGCCCCTTGATTTAGCGGACGCTTACCAAGCTTGTCAAGTGGCTTTCCCTTAGAAACACCAGGCAAATCGAGGGGACAAATCGCGAGCCCGCTGCCGTGCATACCCTTAGACAGATCGAGCCCGACATGCACAACGGCATGTGTCGCGATCGTCCCGTTCGTGATCGACGCGGATTTCCGACCGTTGAGTACGTACTCCTTGCCTTTTTTTACGGCCGTGAGGGACGGAACCACTTTGGGGCTGGCTCCGGCTTTGGTGGTTGCCATGATCCAATCCGTGCCATGATCCGGTTCGGTGATTGCCCAGCAACCAATCATGTTGGCTTCGCTGTCTTGACAGTATTGCCTGGCCCAGTCTCTGACCTCTCTCGAAGCGGATAGGGTTCCCAGCAAGAAAGGCATCCCCGATAGATCCATGCTGATCGCGAGTCCTGCGTCAGCATAGCCGAGCTGTTCAAAGATCAACCGCCTGGCTTGGGCGGATACTCTTCCCATTTTTCCGCCGAATGCGGGGGGAAGGAGCAATTTATGGAAACCGAGCTCGCGGTACTTTCTGAAGACATCCCACAAGCAGGAGCGTTCGGCAATCGCATCGGCCGGATCTTGGACCTTATCCAGCGCGATTCCGGCAGGGCGCACGACCTCCATGGCGAACTCGCGGGCAGACTGTTGCATTGCCCTGGTCTTCTTGCTTACATTGGTATCAAACTCGAAGTAACTCATTGTCATCCTCCTGTGATCTTAACAATTGCGAAACGCTTCGAGTGCGAGCGCGTTGTTCGTACCATTTATGGTTATCAGTAACCCGGCGTCTCTCATCATCTTTTCAACCGGTTTTTCTTTCATCAATCCTGACCCGCCGAATATCTGGATCGCTTCGCTGGTGACTGTTAGTGCCGTCTGAGATGCAAGTTGTCGAAGTGCGATCGCGTGTTTGCTGGAAGCCTGGACGTGATCCGCTTGATTGTATAGAGCGACGCTTCTTGCAAATGCGCGACTGGACTCGATCATGGCAAACATATTGAAAATCTTGAGTTTGATATTATTGTGTGTGATGATTGGTACACCGCCCTGGATCCTGTCATTTGCATATGCAATCGATTCATCGAGCGCCCCCTGCGCAAGCCCAACAGCAAGTTGGCCGATGCAGCCGTGCACAGATGCCAAAGCCTTCTCGCGGATACCTTGAGCGGATATCAATAACGCCGAGGGTATCTTTACTTCCTCGAGGAGGATCTCACATTGGTTGAGGGCCCGCAGACCCATCTTGCTAACGGGATTGCCGCGGGAGATTCCGGGCTGGTCTAGAGGAATGACTGCAACCACTGCATTTTGCTTTTGCACTGAAGCAATATGCAAGAGCGCGTGGGTTGCGATCGAGCCATTTGCTACCCAGCGTGTCTTGTGATGTTTGATAACATAATCCGTACCGACCAATTGCACGCTCGCTGACGACTCTGGCTGCATGTCTATCCAACAGCCGATAAACTCGCTTTTCTTATCTTCAGCGTAGGCCCGAGCCAGGTTTATGAGATCGTGCGCGCCGCTAAGCGCGGCCATCTCAAACGGAATCGAATCGGTGCATAGACCCGTTGCCAGACCGGCGTCTCCGAAACCGAGCGCTTCTACCACCAGAGGCCGTACCTTTGGATCGACTTGGTCGTCAAGCTCAGCTACATGACCTGGGAGAGCAATCCGATGTAGTCCTATTTCCCGGTGCTGTTTGATCACACCCCATAATTTGGACGTCTCGGAGACCACATCCTTTGGATCAGTCAGCACGTCAAGTGCTTTGCCTACCGGCCGCATCACCTCCGCAGCGAACTCCATCGCCGTTTCCTGTATTGCGCTGGCCTCGTCACTAAGGCTGGCGTCCAATTCCAAACGCTTCATCTCTTACCTCCTTCATGTATGTGTGAAAATATCAATAGATTGGAACCAATCGCGCGCATTGCAGCCGGGAGGGTGCTACCTGTTGTGCTGGCTGCATGTGGATCGTCGTAACGTCTGACGGGTCGCTCCCGGACGCGCCGCAGACCTTGAGCGTTTCGGGCTTACAGTTCGAGTGCGCTACTCATGTTTCGAGCTCGCCGCGCCTGACTCAGCGGCCGGGAGCGTGCACGTCGTTCGCGTCGGCATTTTCGGCGTCGGCCTTTTCCTCGGCCCATGCGTGGTCAGCGGGGCCAGCGTCGAGCCCCTCCTGCTGCTTGCCGCGACTCGGCTGCAACACGAGCTCGATGAGAATCGGAAAGTGATCGGACCCGAACGCCGGCAGGCGTTCGAGCCTCGAGAGCGTGAAGTGGTGGCTATGAAACAGGTGATCGAGCGGCCAACGCAAGAACGGGTAGCGCGCATGAAAAGTATTGCACATCATGCGGCCGATGCGGGGATCGAGCAGCCCGCTGATCTTGCGGAACAGTCGTGTCGTCGCCGACCATGCGACATCGTTCAAGTCGCCGGTAACCACCACCGGCAGCTCCGATTTCGCCGCACTTTTGCCGACGATGATCAATTCGGCGTCGCGCTCCGAGGATTCATCGTTTTCGGTCGGGCTGGGCGGCGCCGGATGCAGCACATGCAGACGCACGCGGCATCCCGAGGGCAAGATGACGAGGGTATGAATCGATGGCGTGCGAGGTTCGATCAGAAACTGAATCTCGCCATCCTCGAGCGGCAGCCGCGAGTACAGATGCATGCCGTAAAGGTTGTCCTGCGGGCACTTGAGCGCGTGCGGATAGTCCCGCTCCAGAACGTCGAGCTGGGCCTGCCACCATGCATCGGTCTCGACCGCGACGAGGACGTCGGGCCGATTCGCCTCGACCAATGCCAACAGCGCGCCGGCGTTGCGGTTCGGCATCAGCACGTTCGCTCCGATGATGCGCAGCGTGTTATCGCTATCGGCGTGAGCGGCGCCCTTCACCTCTTTCGGAAAGAGCGGCGTGTAGGGAAGTATCCACCAGCTTTGATAGAGCAGACAGATGAGCGATATGGCGATCACGACCCACGACCCGGGCCGCGACAGATCGAGCACAAGCGCTGCTATCGCGAGCAAGATCAAGGCTGCGATGGCGAATTGCAGCCTCGGAAAATCGCCGCCTCTGACCCACCACGCTTCGTGTCGCCACAACGGCAGGAACGTCAGAACCGTGAGCAGAAGAGCGAGGCCGCTTAGCGTCCAAGACAGCATACAATCATCGTCTGCCACGGCTCATGCCACGCGAGTGCAGTTGAGTAGCCTGTATTGGCGACGGATGCGGCGGCATTTATGTCCGGCGCTTGGAGTTATTCGGCGATCCCACCGGGGCGGTGAGCAGGGCGTCGCGCCCGCCGGTCAGCGTTTCGCGGTTAAGGCTGCCGGAAGAATAAGCGCCCTTTTTGTCTCGAAGAAGGGTAGTGGTGGTCCAGTGAGTTGTCAAGCATGCGATTGCTCGGTCTGAAATCGGGGACTTTTCGGGCCCTTCATCGGCCCGAGGCGCCAAGTTTCGGGGTGCTTTTGCGTCGCGGGCGAGCGAAGACCAAGGGGGATGGTCGGCTCAGGGGCTGAACCGGAGCTACAGGGATGTAGTGCTTCTAGGAGGTACAGGATGAACCGGATGGGAGGTGGTATCGGTTTGGGATGAGGTTGTTTGGAGTCGGTGGGGGCGCGTCGCCATGCTCCGCCGAGGGGGTATTGGCCTTGACCGGGCGTGCCCGGAAAGCCTGGCACGGGGAGGCAACGTCCCTGTGCCTGGCCTCTGGCCGGCCCGGGGACCGAGCGCGATGCGGTAGATGCAGACCGCCGCTCGCAGGGGCCCGAGCGCGAGATCGGGATTCATGAGGCGCTTGCTGATACGAAGGAGTAAGGCCTTGCAGCTCTCCGGTGCATCGCGAGTTGACGCGGCCGGGGTTTTGGTCCGTATAATTCCGGTCCCGGACGAAGGGGTGTGGAAACCTCGGGGCGACCATTGATGGATTGATAGATATTGATAGATAGGGAGGGGGAGGGGGGATGAAAAAGGCGTTGATCACGGGGGTGACCGGCCAGGACGGCGCCTACCTGTCGGAGTTTTTGCTGGGCAAGGGGTACACCGTACACGGCGTCAAGCGCCGGGTATCGCTGTTTCACACCCATCGCATCGATCACCTGTACCAGGACCCCCACGAGCCCGAACCTCGCTTCATCCTCCACTACGGCGATCTCACCGATTCCGCCTGCCTGCTGCGCATCATCCAGCAGGTGCAGCCCGACGAGATCTACAACCTAGCCGCGCAGAGCCATGTGGCGGTGTCGTTCGAGACCCCCGAGTACACGGCCAACGCCGACGCGCTCGGCACGTTGAGGCTCCTGGAGGCGATCCGGGTGCTCGGGCTGCATCACCGAGTACGCTTCTATCAGGCCTCGACCTCCGAGCTGTACGGCAAGGTGCAGGAGGTCCCGCAGCGCGAGAGCACCCCCTTCTACCCGCGCTCGCCCTATGCCGCCGCCAAGCTGTACGGGTACTGGATCACGATCAACTACCGCGAGGCCTATGGCCTGTACGCCTGCAACGGGATCCTCTTCAACCACGAGTCGCCGCTGCGCGGCGAGACCTTCGTGACGCGCAAGATCACCCGTGCGGTGGCGCGCGTCAAGCTCGGCTTCCAGGACCAGCTCCATCTGGGTAACCTGGAGGCGAGGCGCGACTGGGGGCATGCACGCGACTACGTGGAGGCCATGTGGCTCATGCTGCAGCAGGAAGGGCCGGACGACTATGTGATCGCGAGCGGCGAGCAGCATTCGGTGCGCGAGTTCGTGCAGCAGGCCTTCCGGGTGGCGGGGATCGAGATCGAATGGCGCGGGA
>JBQTJM010000125.1:0-20331 GCA_052387115.1 Gammaproteobacteria bacterium
AGGCCAAACTCACTACCAGAAAGGCCTACGGTTTTCGGACGTATCACGGGCTGGAAGTCGCTTTGTATCATACCCTTGGCGCCCTACCCGAGCCGAAGTTCACCCACAGATTTTCCTGAGGAGGCAAAAATACTTTCCCAGCATCGACCGCCAACTGCTCCTGGACAAACTCGGTGAGCGCATCAAGGACCTGCGCGTCATGGCCTTGCTGAAGACCGTGATCGACGGCGCGCCCATCGGTGAGTCGCCGCTGCACTGGTATCCCGGCGACGACCTGCTGACGCCGCTGGAACGGCCGCGTGGTATCCCCATCGGCAATCTGACCAGCCAGTTCTTCGACAATCTCTATCTGGACGACTTCGACCACTGGATGAAGGAAGGGCAGCGGATCGGGGCCTACTTACGTTATGTCGATGACATGGTGGCGCTCGATGACGACAAGGGGCGACTCACCGAGTTGCGTGCGGCCATGCGCGAGAGGCTCGCCGGGGAAAGATTGCACCTGCATCCCGATAAGGCGCATATCTCCCCGGTGCGTGACGGGCTCAACCTGCTCGGTTATGTGGTATTCCCGGAGTTTCGGCGCCTGCGCGCCGACAACATCAGGCGCTTCGCGCATCGGTTGCGGCACTTTGCGCGCGCCTATGGCGATAGCCGGGTTCACTGGGAAGACATCGATCCCTGTGTTCAGAGCTGGATCGGCCACGCCCGACATGCGGACACCGAAGGGTTGCGCGGGCACCTCTTTTCGAGTATTACGTTTTCCAGGGAGACAGGCCGAGCGGCGCCCAGCGCGTGAACCGCGGCGGTTCCTGGAACAACGAACCGAGGAACCTGCGTTCCTCCAACCGCAACAGGAACACCGCCGACAACCGGAACAACAACCTGGGTTTTCGCCTCCTCCAGTCCGCCCGCGCCGGCCCGGAGCCACGCCGTCCACGGACAGCGCGGGCGTGGCGCGCGGGCGTCCATGAGCCCGTCTCCCGGCCCCGTAGGGACGCGGAAGCCGAAGAGCGTGTCACGGACGGCGGTCCCGGAGGCGAGTAGGCCGATCGAAAGTCTCCAGGACTCTTCGGGGCCGCGCACGGAATACGGCCCACGGGCTCGGGCCGATCGCGGCGATTCTTCACAAGCCGTCTGTTGTGCGACAAGCCGATTCAAGGGCGCCGGCCGCTTGGACGACCACATGACAACACTCGATTTCGCGGTGAAAGCTCGCAGCAATGCGAGCCCAGAGTGTGTAGGGTACGCCCCGCGTACCTTTTTCGGCTCCCAACGGGGCGTTCCCCTGCGCTGGAATCGCGAATCTATCGCGTCGAGCAGCTAAAGAGGGGTACTGCCGATGAACATACCGCTTGACCGTGATACCGCCCGCCGCCTGGCCGAGCTTGCCCAGGCAACGCGCCGGCCGCAGGACGAGTTGGCGGCGCAGTTGCTCCAGATCTACCTGAGCGATCTGCAGGACTGGAAGGCCGAGGCCATCAAGCAGGGGCTTATGGAAGCCGACGCCGCTCATCTCGTCGACATCGAGCAGGTGCGTCACCACTGGGAAGACAAACGTGCGCGTCAGTCTGACCCCCAGCGCTGAGCGCGATCTGGAAGAGATCGAGGCCTACATCGCCGCCGACAACGCCAGCGCCACCCTCGACACAAGTGCTACGGGTCATAGGTTCGATTGAGCACTTGAGCACCCATCCCCTCATGGGGCGCGAGGGACGCATCGTTGGTACGCGGGAGTGGATGGTGCCAGGAACGCCGTTCATCGCCGCTTACCGCATCCGCGACAACACCGTCGAGGTGCTGCGCGTCCTGCATGGCGCAAGAAAGTGGCCGCGAAGGCTATAGTGCGGCCGATCATCACCGCACCCGGATTGCGCCGCGCTCCATGCGCAGAATTTTTCACAGGCTCTCGGCCCGGTCGGCCGCATCGCGTCGATACAGCGAAACGCCGACACGTGCGATGTGCTCGCGGAGCGGGCCGTACCCGATGCTGTCGTAGGCCTTGACGTCGAACCGGTAAGGCGTGGGCAATTCGTCCAGCTCGTCGGCAACGGCTTCGGCCTGTAGGGGGTCATCCAAGCCGACGAGTGCAAGGTCGACATCCGATTCCGGTCTGTGGGTTCCCTTGGCCCGGGACCCGTACAACAGGACTTCGCGGATCGCTTCGACGCGACCGAACACCGAGTGCATCAGTTCGATCTCTTTCGGTGATAGGCCGATGTCTTTCAAGGCTCCAGTGTCTTCATCAGGAAAAACTCGTGCAGACGATCGAAGGCCGGGAAATAGCGCTCCGCGACCGCCTGAAGTACCGCCTCGAACACCTTGATGTCGTAGGTATGAGAGAGGAGATTGCGATGTAGCATCATGTCGATCCAGACGTCTGCGTCGTCCAGTAGCCTGGCGGCGAATGCCTCCTTGATGACGTTCCTGGGCGTCACCGGATTCACCACCACGCCGTTTTCCTCCAGGTAATCCTTGATAGTCTTCCAGGCCAGCTCGAAGGCGACCTCGAATCGCTGGATGGCGCCTTCTTTTTCCAGCCGAGACAGAGCATCTAGGTCCCGCTCAGAGACTTCGCGCAACAGTACGAAAGCCCGATCGAAGTTATCGAAGCGCTGCTTCCAGCGGATATCGTTACGCATATCCAATAACCGCAACACCACCGACAACGGGGGCACCAACCTGGGCTTTCATGTATAAACAGAGAAGGAATACGGCCCACGGGCTCCCGCCGATGGCGGCGGCTTCTTCACGGATCGCCGCTTGTGCGACAAGCCGATTCACGGGCGGCGGCCGCGCTGGACGACCACATGACGCCGCTCGATCTCCCGGTGAAAGCGCTCGGGAATACGGGCCCAGTCCGTAACATCCACGCGGATCGGCAGGTTGCTCTCAACCAATGCCTGCCTGAGCTTCGATAGAGCCGGCGTCTGCTCGCCGAGTCGGTCCGGGGTACGGAGCACGAGGTCAAGGTCGCTGGCCGCATGCGCCGCGCCGCTGATCCGGCTGCCATAGGCCCAGACTTCCGCGTCCGGAACACGCTCTTGCAGCAGGCGCTTGACCGTCTTGAGATATCGCTCGGGCAAATCGAGCCCTGCGGTCCGTTCAGGCATGATCGGAATCCTCCCCGAAGCGCGAGCGCAGTATCGCCTCCAGCGTCCTCACGTCGACGATGAAGGCTGGGAGCAGCTTCAGGGTCTCGTTCGCGAAGCCTTCGCCGTAGTCATGGGCGGTGTCGTTGCGGTTGTCGCGATAGGCGAACCAGCGCTCGACCTCTTCCAGGGTCATCAGACCGTGGAGCGCCGATAGCCTGAGGATTTCTTTCACGGGTGTGGCATCCAGTTTTCTCCTGCCGTGACCAAAATCCTGGAGCGCCCGCTTGAGCAGCTTGAAGCCGGTTTCCTGGGTGAGCTCATAACCTTTGATAATGGCGTTTCGGAACACCTCTTGATCGATGCTGCCCGGCTGGGCCTGCCGGTACAGGTCCAACGATGATCCGAGGGTGCGGACGCAACGGTCGAGGTGATCGGTATTGATGGCCACGGCTTGCCCTGAAGCGGGAGCGATCAGCGCATGAGGCCTTGGAGGAGCCGGGCTAGCGCGAGGCGCTGCCGACCCAGCGTGAGCCGATCCGCCCGCAGGATGGCCTCGAGATCGGCGAGCGCGCGGTCGAACTCGTCGTTGACGATCAGGTAATCGTATTCGGCATAGTGCGAGATCTCGGCGACCGCATCCCGCATGCGGCGGCGGATAACCTCTTCCCGGTCACCGCCGCGGCCGCGCAGACGCTCCTCCAGCACCTCGCAGGAAGGCGGCAGGATGAAGATCCCGATGCAGTTGCTCCGTGCCGCGCGCACCTGGCGGGCGCCTTGCCAGTCGATCTCCAGGATCACGTCCATGCCCTGGGCCAGGTGCGCCGCGACCCATTCCTTCGAGGTCCCGTAACGGTGGTCGAAGACCCGGGCATGTTCCAGGAAAGCGGCGTTCTCGACCATGGCCTCGAAGGCCGGCAGATCGACGAAGTGGTATTCGCTGCCTTCGCGTTCCCCGGCGCGCATGGGGCGGGTGGTGTGGGAGACCGACAGGGCGATGCCGGGATGGGTGGCGACCAGGGCCTTGACCAGGCTGGTCTTGCCCGCACCGGAGGGCGCGGAGACGATGTACAGACGGCCCGAGGCCCCTGTGTTCCGGGCCTGGATCACCGCCTCACCCGGTGTTCCGGCGCCGCTATCCGTCGTTCGCAAAAATTCATTCAATATTCTGGGCCTGTTCGCGCATTTGCTCGATCAAGACCTTGAGCTCGATGGCGGCGCCGCTGGTATCGGGGTGCGCGGACTTGGAGGCCGTGGTGTTGGCCTCGCGGTGCATCTCCTGGAGCAGGAAGTCCAGGCGCCGCCCGATGGGCTGGCGACCCACCAGGAGGCGCTTGAGCTCATCGATATGGATGGCGAGGCGGTCCAGCTCCTCCGCCACATCTAGACGCTGGGCGAGGAGAAGCATCTCCTGCTCCAGGCGCCCGGGATCGAGGCTCGCCGACAGCTCCTCCGCTCGTGCCAGGAGCCGCTCGCGGAGCTGCGCGAGGGCAGCGGGCACGCCTTCCCGTACCCGGGTGAGCTGCACGAGGGCCGAATCGCAGCGCTCGGCGATGAGCACCGCCAGGCGCTCGCCCTCGCGGCGGCGGCCCTCGCCGAGGGCGATGAGCGTGGTCTCCAGGAGCGCGACGAGGGGCGCAGAGAGCGGGGCGAGATCGGGTGAGGACAGCTCCACGACCCCCGGCCATCGCAGGAGATCGAGCGCGCTCACCGGTGCCTGCGTGCCTATCATCTGCTCTACCTCGCGGCAGGCTCCGATGATCTGGCGCACCAGGTCGAGCCGGACCCTGGCCGCGCCGCCGGCCTCGGCCGCCGGCTCATAGCGCAGCGTACATTCGACCTTGCCGCGCTGCAGGCACTGGCCGATGGCGGTGCGGAACGGGCCATCCAGCGCGCGCAGCTCGTCGGGGAGACGCAGCGATACCTCCAGGTAGCGGTGGTTGACGGAGCGCAGCTCGCAGGTGGCACGGCCCCACGCCCCGCTTGCGGATTCACGGGCGTAACCCGTCATGCTGTCTGCCATCCCCGCGCCTCCACTCTCCGGTCCCCAGCCAGGCACCATGGTAGCGTTTCGAGCACGGTCGGCAAGCTTCCGGGCTGGTGCGTTTCGGAGCGTTATAATGCCTACCCTTTTCATCCGTAGCGAGAGCCATGCGCCCCAGCGGTCGCGCCCCCGACGAGTTACGCCGTATTTCCCTGCGACCTAGCTACACCCGGCACGCGGAGGGCTCGGTGCTGGTCGAATATGGCGACACCAAGGTGCTGTGTACGGCGAGTGTCGAGGAAAGAGTCCCGCCGTTCTTGCGCGGGGCCGGCCGCGGCTGGGTCACGGCCGAGTACGGCATGCTCCCGCGCGCCACCGGGACGCGCATGCGGCGCGAAGCGGCGGACGGCCGGCAGAGCGGGCGGACGCTCGAGATCCAGCGCCTCATCGGGCGCGCGCTGCGTTCGGCGGTGGACTTCGAGGCCCTGGGCGAGCGCACCGTGGTGATCGACTGCGACGTGCTGCAGGCCGACGGCGGTACGCGCACCGCCTCGGTGACGGGCGGTTATGTGGCCCTGGCCGAAGCCGTGGCGGCTCTACAACGGCGGCGGCTCCTGTCTCAGAGCCCCCTGCACGGTTTCGTGGCCTCGGTGTCGGTCGGGATCTACCAAGGGTTCCCGGTCGTGGACCTGGATTACGCCGAGGACTCCGATGCCGAGACCGACATGAACGTGGTGATGAACGACCAGGGACATTTCGTCGAGATCCAGGGCACCGCGGAGGGGCATGCATTCCGGATGGAAGAGCTGGAGGCGATGCTCGGGCTCGCGCGCGGCGGCATCGCGGCGGTCATCGAGATACAGCGCCAAGTGCTGGGCCAGGGATGACTGCCTCAGGGATGAATGAGCAAGTGCCGGCGGCGCATGGCCGGACGCTCGTGGTCGCGACCGGGAATGCCCCCAAGCTCCGGGAGATCAGCGCGGTCCTCGGCGACCTCGGGATCACGGTGGTGCCGTTCGTGCCCGAAGACCTCGCCGAGACCGGGATGAGCTTCGTCGAGAACGCCTTGATCAAGGCCCGCCATGCCGCCCTGCAGACCGGGCGGCCGGCGCTCGCCGACGACTCCGGCCTGGAGGTGGATGCCCTCCAGGGCGCCCCCGGGGTCTATTCGGCGCGCTATGCGGGCGCAGGGGCGAGCGATGGCGACAACCTCGCACGCTTGCTCGCCGAGATGGCGGACGTCGAGGACGAGCGGCGCACGGCCCGTTTCCACTGCGTCCTGGCGTATCTGAGACACCCCCAGGACCCCGTCCCGCTGATCGCCCACGGCGTATGGGAAGGCCGGATCTTGCGCGGGCCGAGCGGCACCAACGGCTTCGGTTACGACCCGGTCTTCTATGTGACCAGCCACGGCTGCTCGTCCGCGGAGCTGCCGCCGGAGATCAAGAATCGGCTGAGTCACCGCGGCCAGGCCGTGCGGCAGTTGCGCCGCCTGTTGGACGGGTCCTGGAAGACGGAAAACTAGCGGGTCCACCGTGGTCCCCGACGCGCCGCCCATCCCTTCCGAAGGGGGTCCTCCGCCGCTCTCCCTCTACATCCACATTCCCTGGTGCGTGCGCAAATGCCCGTACTGTGATTTCAACTCGCACGAGTTTCAGGGTGCGCTCCCCGAAGCGGCCTACGTCTCGGCCGTGCTATGTGATCTGGAGCACGAGGCCGGCCGGATCGGGGGACGCGAGGTGCAGACCATCTTCATCGGGGGGGGCACGCCGAGCCTCCTGTCCGGAGAGGCCGTGTGTTGTCTGCTCTCGGGGGTCCGGGCACGGGTCGAGGTGGCGGCCAAGGCGGAGGTGACCTTGGAGTCGAACCCCGGGAGCGTGGACGGCGGCCGACTGGTGGACTACCAAGAGGCGGGCGTCAACCGACTGTCCATCGGGGTGCAGAGCTTCCGCGCGCCGCAGCTCGCCGCCCTGGGCCGGATCCACAGCGCCGACGAGGCGCTACGCGCCTTTGAGACCGCGCGCCGCGCAGGCGTTTCCAACATCAATCTCGACCTGATGTTCGGGCTCCCGGAAGACGACGTAGACGGCTGCCTTGCGGACCTCGCTCAGGCAATTGCGCTCGGCCCCGAGCACCTGTCGTGGTATCAGCTCGCCATCGAGCCCAACACGGCGTTCTACCGCCACCCGCCCCAATTGCCCGATGATGACCAGGTGTTCGCGGCCTACGAAGCGGGCCGCACCCTGCTCCGGGGGCACGGCTACGTCCAGTACGAGGTGTCGGCCTATGCGCGCGCGGGGGCGGAGTGCCGGCACAACCGCAACTACTGGGAATTCGGGGACTATCTGGGCATCGGGGCCGGGGCGCACGGCAAGCTCAGCGAGCTCGCGGAGCGGCGCATCGTGCGTAGCGCGAAACGGGCGAAGCCCCTGTCCTATATGCACGGCTCCTATATGAACGGCGCAGGGTCTCCCGCGGCCATGGTCGAGGGATCCCCGCTCACCGAGGCGCAACTCACGGTCGAGTTCATGATGAACGCCCTGCGCCTCGCGGCCGGCTTCCCGCTCTCGTTGTTCACGGCACGCACCGGCCTGCCGGTCGCGGCGATCGAGGCTACGCTCGAGGAGGCCCGCGAGCGCGGGCTCATCGAGGTACGGGCCGGGTGGCTCCGACCGACCGAGTGGGGCTACCGTTATCTCAACGAGCTGGTGTATCTCTTTTATCGCGATGAGCCGGATGCGCCGCGGGGCGCGGTGGCGTAGGTTCTCGGCGGGCGCCTCTGCGATGCGCGCCATGGTCCTCACTGCCCCCGGCACGCCGCTGGCGCTCGCGAACATCCCGCTCCCCCACCCGCGACCCGGTCAGGTCCTGGTGCGCGTACGGGCCTGCGGGGTGTGCCGCACCGATCTGCACGTGGCGCGCGGAGAGCTGCCCGATCCCAAGCTGCCGCTGGTCCTGGGCCATGAGATCGTCGGTCACATCGCGGAGCTGGGGCCCGGCGTGACCGGCTGCGCTTCGGGCGATCGAGTCGGCGTGCCGTGGCTCGGGTCCACCTGCGGGACCTGCGGTTATTGCCAACGCGGCGCCGAGAACCTCTGCGACCTTGCCCGATTCACCGGCTATCAGGAGGACGGCGGCTACGCCGAATACGCCGTGGCCGATGCGCGCTTTTGCTTCCCCCTCGCCACCGGCTGTTCCGATGTCGAGGCGGCTCCGCTCTTGTGCGCCGGGCTCATCGGCTACCGCGCGCTGCGTACGGCCGGGGACGCGCGACGGCTCGGTATCTACGGCTTCGGGGCCGCGGCCCACATCGTGACCCAGGTCGCACGCTACCAGGGCCGTGAGGTGTACGCATTCACCCGATGCGGGGATACCGCGGCCCAAGCATTCGCGCTCGCACTCGGCGCGGTGTGGGCCGGCGATGCGGACACCGCGGCGCCCGAGCCGCTCGATGCCGCGCTCCTCTTCGCACCGGTCGGCGCGCTCGTGCCGGCGGCGCTGAGCGCGCTCGCCAAGGGCGGCACGGTGGTGTGCGCCGGGATCCACATGAGCGACCTCCCATCGTTCCCGTATCGGATCCTGTGGGGCGAGCGCGTCGTGCGCTCGGTCGCGAACCTCACCCGCCGGGACGGGGAGGAGCTCCTGCGTCTCGCGCCGCGCATCCCGGTGCGGACCACCGTGGTGCCCTATCCCTTGGCGCTTGCCAACGAGGCGCTCGCGGATCTCGAAGCCGGCCGGATCCAGGGCGCGGCGGTGCTGGTATTAGCAGATTCTTAGGCGGAACGCGCGCGCCGGTCGCATCATGATGCGCGTGGCGCGAGGCGAGCCAGGCCGCACGACGCCGCGCGCCTTGCGGTCCATGTCCAACAAGTCTATCTTGGGCGTAGCTTTTGGACATATTGAGTGCACCATGCGATGGAATATTGCTGAAGCCAAGCAGAACCTATCCGAGGTCGTGCGTAACGCCTCTACGGAGCCCCAGCTCATCTACAACCGCGATCGCTTGGTGGCAGCGGTCGTGGGTGTCGAGACCTTCGAGGCATTCCGGACTTGGCGGGGGCGGGCAGAGGGCCGATCGCTCGCGGATCTGTTCGCCGATTTGCGGCAGATCGCCAAGAGCGATGGTTATGTATTAGAAATCGGGTCCCGGTCGGACCGGCGAAATCCTTTGGCCGAAACCCTTAAATGAGGTACCTCGCTGATACCAACATCCTCAGCGAGTTGGCCCGCGCAGATCCGGATCGCGGAGTCGTGGCGTGGGCTCAGACCGTCTCGGCGCTCTCCCTGAGCGTGGTAAGCATGGAGGAGATATTCTTCGGCTTGACTTGGAAACCCAATCGGCGGGTCGAGGCCTGGTTCGACGAGTTCCTGCAGGGATATTGCGAGATCTGCCCCGTCACTGCCGATATTGCGCGGCGTGCGGGTGCGCTTCGGGGGATGCTGGCTGCCCGGGGCCGAACCCGAACCCAGGCCGACATGCTCATCGCGGCGACGGCCCAGGCTAGCCGACAGACGCTCGTGACCCGCAACCTGTCCGACTTCGAGGGTTGCGGAATCGTCCTTCTCAATCCCTTTACTGACGCCGCTCGTTGAGCACTGCGGCTCGGGGACAGGAATTGTCGGTGTCGTGTGTCTGCGCCCACTGTGGCTGGCCCCGGTCGTAACCCGCGGGCGAAGCGCGATAGGGGAGGCATTGCACACCTCCGGGTCGTAGCCCGCGGGCCGATCCGCCCATCGTTTTTACTCTAACTCTAGAATGAAGTCCCAGTGCGCCGGGCTCACGGGCATGACCGACAGGCGATTGCCGCGTTTGAGTAACTGAAGACCCGAAAGCTCGGGATGGGTCTTGAGCTCCGTGAGCGTGATGATGCGGCGGAGCTTGCGCACCAAGCGCACGTCGACCAAGAGCCAACGCGGGTTGTCCGGCGAGCTGTCGGGGTCGAAGTGGTGGTGGCTGGGATCGAAGGCCGTGGGATCGGGGTAGGCCGGACCGGCCACCTCCATGACCCCCGTGACCCCGGGCTCGTCGCAGCTCGAATGGTAGAAGAACGCGAGGTCTCCGGGCTTCATCTCGTCGCGGATCAGGTTGCGTGCCTGGTAGTTGCGGACCCCATCCCAGGGCTCGGTCCGGCGCGGGCGGCGTAGGAGATCATCGACGCTGAACGACGACGGCTCGGATTTCATGAGCCAACGGCGATCCATCACAAGCTCGGAGGAGCGGCCGGGACCACCGGGGTCTCGGAGCGCACCTCCAGGTTCTGCGCGCGGTGGCGCAGCAGGTGGTCCATGAGCACCAGCGCCAGCATGGCCTCGGCGATGGGCGTCGCCCGGATGCCGACGCAGGGGTCGTGGCGCCCGTGGGTCACGACCTCCACGGGCACACCAAGGCGGTCGATGCTGCGGCCCGGAATCCGGATGCTGGAGGTCGGTTTGAGCGCGATACCGACCTCGATGTCCTGGCCCGAGGAGATCCCGCCCAGGACCCCGCCGGCGTGGTTGCTCAGGAAGCCTGCGGGGGTGATGGGGTCGCGGTGCTCGGTGCCCTTCTGGTTCACCGCGGCGAAGCCCGCGCCGATCTCGACCCCCTTGACGGCATTGATGCCCATCATCGCCTTGGCGATGTCCGCGTCCAGGCGATCGAAGACCGGCTCGCCAAGGCCCGGGGGCACGCCGGTGGCGATCACGTTGATGCGCGCGCCGATCGAATCGCCTTCCTTGCGCAGGGCGTCCATGTAGGCCTCGAGTGCCGGTACCTTCGCGGGGTCGGGGCAGAAGAAGGGGTTGGCATCGACCGCGTCCCAGTCCAAGAGGTCCAAGTGGATGGGGCCGAGCGCGGCGAGATAGCCGCGGATCACGATCCCGCAGCGTTCCCGCAGGTATTTCTTGGCGATCCCGGCGGCCGCGACCCGCAGGCAGGTCTCGCGTGCCGAGGCCCGGCCGCCCCCGCGGTAGTCGCGGAAGCCGTATTTCTGCTGATAGGTGTAGTCGGCGTGTCCGGGCCGGAACTGGTCCATGATGCGGGTGTAATCCTTGGATCGCTGGTCGGTGTTCTCGATGAGGAGCCCGATCGGGGTGCCCGTGGTGCGGCCCTCGAAGACCCCCGACAGGATGCGCACGATGTCCTCCTCGCGCCGCTGGGTGGTGTGGCGGGAGGTGCCCGGCTTGCGCCGGTCGAGGTCGCGCTGCAGATCGGCCTCGCAAAGCATGAGGCCGGGTGGACAGCCATCGACGATGCAGCCATAGGCGGGACCATGGCTCTCACCGCAGGTGGTGACGGTGAAGAGGGTACCGAGGGTGTTGCCGGACATGGCCCGACTCCTATCTGCGGTCAGGATAGGTGGCGCTCCCCGCGACGCCGCTACAAGCCTTCGTCTTGAACCAACGGTTCAAGGGGGAACGTCGCGAGGCGAATCAGGCTTGCCGCTCTTCAGGCGGCCATGCACAACATCGCCTACTGGTCAGTTCCTGCTGCTGTTGCAGTATAGGCTCAAGGACCTCTGGGCTTGCTGGCCAACGTCGCAGGGGGCGCCAAGTCGAAACGCTTACCCCATTCGCCGTCCATTATACATCCGATCCCCTGCCGCAAGTGCCGCCCTCTCGATGGGCTAGGCCGCCGTCTCCTCCCCGCTATGCGGCAGCAGGGTGGCGAGCTTCGTGTCCAAGCGCTGTATGAAGGCGTCGATGAGCTCGTGGAAGGCCTGCTCACGCAGCCGCTGCTCCAGGAGCTCATGGGCGATGTTCAGGGCGGCCATCACGGCCAGGCGCTCGTTGCCGACCACCTTACCGGTCACGCGCAGCTCTTCCAGCTTGTGTTTCAGCAGATCGGCCGCGGAATACAGGGACTCGCGCTCGTGGTCCTTGCAGCCGACGACGTAGTCCTTGTCGAGGATCGAGACGGTGACCGGCCTCGACTGCTCGCTCACGGGCGGATCTCCATGGCCTTGAGGCGCGCGATCATGAACTCGACCCGGGCGCGCGCCAGCTCGGTCTTCTCCATGAGCTGGGCGCGCTCGGCGATGAGGGTGGCGCGCTGACTTCGCAGGGCCTGGTTCTCGGTGGTCGCGTGCGTGAGCACCCGCACCAGCTCGTCGATGCGCCGCTCCAGCGCCTCGATGTCGAGGGGCAGCGCGTTATCATGTGGCATTCGAAGGCAGCGGGGCAAAGTATCCGAAACCACTATAGGGCGCCCCCCCCGTGCCGGTCAACGGCCACTGTGTCGATCAACGGCTGGCCGAGGTGGGGCTGGTGTGCGGTCCCAGGGCGCCCTAAAGTATCATTGCCCTTACAGTATCAATGGGGATACCCGCGGTCCTCGCCGACGCCCGGGCGTTTCGGTGACGATGCGCTGAACGACGGCCCAAGACACGATGGACAAGCGAGAGCTCGCCCGCAGGCGCAAGCGCCTCATGGACATCATGAACCGCGGCGCCATCGGTATCCTCCCCGCGGCTCCGGTCCGACGCCGCAACGGGGACGTCGAGTTCCCCTACCGTCCCGACAGCAACTTTCATTACCTGAGCGGTTTCCCGGAGCCCGAGGCGGTGCTGGTCCTGGTCCCGGACCGGGCTCACGGCGAGTACCTCCTGTTCTGCCGCGAGAAAGACCCCAAGATGGAGACCTGGCACGGCCGCCGCGCGGGGCTCGAGGGGGCGTGCGAGCTGTACGGGGCGGATGATGCCTTTCCCATCACCGATCTCGACGACATCCTGCCGGGGCTCCTGGAGAACCGCGAGCGGGTGTTCTACACGATCGGTCTCGACCTCGAATTCGACCAGCGCCTGGTCGGCTGGGTGAATCGGGTGCGCAGCCGCCATCGCGCCGGCATCACGGCCCCCCACGAGTTCATCGCGCTCACCGAGCTCATTCACGAGATGCGTCTGTGCAAGGTCCCCTCGGAGATCAAGCTCATGCGCCAGGCGGCCGCGCTCTCGGCCGAGGCCCACGCCCGCGCCATGCGCGCCTGCCGGCCCGGGCTGCACGAGTACGCGCTCGAGGCCGTGCTGATGCACGCCTTCACACAAGGCGGCAGCCGCTCACCTGCCTATCCGTGCATCGTGGGCGGCGGTGTCAACGGCTGTATCCTCCATTACACCGCGAACAGCGAGGTCCTGAACGACGGCGATCTGGTGCTCATCGACGCGGGCGCGGAATTCCAGGGGTACGCCAGCGACATCACCCGCACGTTTCCAGTGAACGGCCGTTTCAGTCCGGTGCAGCGCGCCGTCTACGAGATCGTGCTCGCGGCACAGCACGCGGCCATCGACAAGATGAGGCCCGGTAACGCCTGGAACGAGCCCCACGAAGCGGCCATCCGCGTCCTCACCAAGGGGCTCGTGGCCCTCGGGATCCTGAAGGGCCGGCCGAGCCGGTTGGTGAAAGACGAGGCCTACAAACCCTATTTCATGCACCGGACCGGGCACTGGCTCGGCATGGATGTCCACGATGTCGGCGACTACAAGGTGGACGACGAGTGGCGCACCTTGGAACCCGGGATGGTGATGACCGCGGAGCCTGGCCTCTATCTCAAGGCCGGTACGCGCGGGCTCCCCAAGCGCTATGGGAACATCGGTATCCGCATCGAGGACGATGTGCTAATCACCAAGGACGGCCACGAGGTCTTGAGCGCCGGCGCCCCCAAGACGGTCGCGGACATCGAAGCGCACATGAGCACGCCCCACACGAATACAGCGGGGGCCGATGCCCGCGCCGCTTGACTGCGACTGTCTGATCATCGGAGGCGGGCTTGTGGGGGCGAGCCTCGCCTGTGCGCTCGCCGACCTTCCCCTGCGTGTCGCGGTGGTGGAGCCGGTGGACTGGCAGGCTGCGGAGCAGCCGAGCTTCGACGACCGCGGTCTCGCGCTCTCGCCCTCGTCGCAACGGATCCTGGCGGGCCTCCGGATCTGGCCGCAGGTCGCCCCAGAGGCTACGGCCATCCGCCGCATCCACGTTTCGCACGAGGGGCACTTCGGGGTCACGCGCCTCGAGGCCAGGGCGCTCGGTGTGCCGGCGCTCGGGTACGTGGTCGTCGCCCGCGAGCTGGGCCGCGCCCTTCATGGGGCGCTCCGTGCGGCCGCCGACGGCGACCGGCTCTCCCTCTTGTGTCCGGCGCGCCTCGATTCGCTGACTCAGAACGCCCATCGCATCGAGGCCCGGATCGCGGACGACGGTGGCGTCAGGTCCGTCACGACCCGCCTCCTCGTGGCGGCCGACGGGGGCGATTCCAAGGCCAGGCAGTGCCTCGGAGTCGATATCGACGGGCGCGACTACGGGCAGACGGCGGTGGTGGCCAATGTCAGCCTCGCGCGCCCCCATGAAGGACTGGCCTACGAGCGCTTCACCGCGGGCGGACCGCTGGCCCTGTTACCGCTCACCGAGCAGCGCTACGTGGCGGTGTGGGCGATGCCGGCGAACGAGGCCGAACAAGCCATGCGGCTCGACGAGCCGACGTTCCTCGCGGCCCTCCATGAGCGCATCGGACGCCGCGTGGGCCGCTTCGTCAAGCTCGGGCGGCGGCGCGCCTATCCGCTCAAGCTCATCACGGCCCGGGAACTGGTAGGCCCGCGTTTCGTCGTGCTCGGCAACGCCGCACACACCGTCCATCCCAATGCCGCCCAGGGCTTGAATCTCGCCCTGCGCGATGTGGCAGGGCTCGCCGATCTCCTGGCCGAGGGCGCACGCGCCGGACGCGATCCGGGCGATCGGGACCCCCTGCTGCGGTACCTGGATGCCCGTCGTGCCGATCAGCGGCGGGTGGTGGCCCTGAGCGACGGGCTCGTGCGGCTCTTTTACAACGACCGCTTTCCGCTCACCCTGGGCCGCGGCCTCGCGATGCTTGCCATCGACCTCTGCCCACCCCTAAAACGCGCCCTATGCGAGATGGCCATGGGTCTCTGGGGCCGGCAGGCGCGCCTGGCGCGGGGATTGAGCCCGTGACAGTGGGCGCGGATTTCGAGGTCGCGGTGGCGGGCGGCGGCGTGGTGGGGGGCACGCTGGCCGCCATTCTGGGGGGTTTCGGGCTCGAGGTGGCGCTGATAGAGAGCGGCGCGCCTCCGCCGGGCCCGCCGGACCCCGAGGACGCGCGGGTCCTGGCGCTCACGCGTGCCTCCGAGCGGGTGTTGCGGGCCATCGGGGCCTGGCACACCATCGAGTCCGAGCCCATCGGTTGCTTCCGTGAGATGCGGGTGTGGGACGAAGGCGGCAGCGGCGCCATCCACTTCGACAGCGCGGAGATCGGCGAGCCCACGCTCGGCCACATCGTCCCCGCCCGCCTCATCGAGGCCGCCGTGTGCGCGGTCCACCGCCATCTCCCCGCGGTCACGGCCTTTCGGCCCGCGAGGCTCGAGACCATCGCCTGGGGCCGGGAGCGGGTCGACCTCCGCCTCGCGGATGGCCGTAGCTTCTCGGCCAGGCTCGTGGTCGGGGCCGACGGCGCGGCCTCGCGGGTCCGGGCGCTGTGCGGGATCGAGGAGCGGGTGCGGGACTATCATCAGTCCGCCGTGTGCTGCACGGCGATCTCCGAGAGGCCGCACGGCGAGGTCGCGCGCCAGCGTTTTCTCGAGACCGGGCCGCTCGCCTTCCTGCCCCTGGCCGATCCGCAGCGCTCGGCGATCGTGTGGTCGACGACCAGCGACGCGGCCCAGTTGCTCCTGCAGGATACCGATCCCGGCTTTCGCAGACGGCTCACGGAGGCCTTCGATTCTGCGCTCGGGGCCATCCTCGAAACCGGCCCGCGGACCGCCTTTCCCCTGGTGCGGGGCCATGCCTTGCGCTACACCGGCGAGCGCGTGGTTCTCATTGGGGACGCCGCACACCGCATCCACCCGCTCGCGGGGCAGGGGGCGAACCTCGGGGTGATGGACGCGGCGACCCTCGCCGAGGTCCTCCAGGATGCCCACCGGGCCGGCTCGGACCTGGGCGAATTGCGCGTGCTGCGGCGCTACGAGCGCTGGCGCAAGGGCGAGAACACGGCCATGATGCTCGTCATGGATGCGTTCAATTCGGTCTTCGGGACTGGTCTCGCTCCGGTTCGACTACTGCGCAACCTGGGCCTGTCCGCGGCCGACGCGGCCATGCCGCTCAAGCGCTTGATCATGCGCCGGGCGGCGGGGGTGCAAGGCGATCTGCCGCGCCTGGCGCTGGAAACGGCGGGGGGTCAGGGCCGCCGATCGGACAGGGGGGGGTGGTAGATCAACTGCACCAGCCGCCCTTCGGGATCGCGGCAGTACAGGCTGCGGGCCCCGTCGCGATGGGTGCGCGGCGGGGTGTGGATGACGACGCCGTGGGCCATGAGATGTCGGTGCCAGACGTCCACGGCCTCGGCATCCTTCATCAGGAACCCGATATGGTCGAGGTCCTGAGGACCGGAAGGGGCGGCCACGCCGGCGGCGCGGTGCAGAGCCAGGTTATCGGTCCCCGAGGTCAGATACACGTTGTTCGAATCGGGCCGCCATTCGACCCGCATGCCGAGGACATCGGCGTAGAATCGCTCGCAGGTCTCGAGGTCGCGTACGTTCAAGGCCAGATGGCAAAGGCCCAGGGTTGCAGGGGGGCTCTGCCCGGTCATCCGCTGAGTATAACAAGACAAACATAATAAAAATCAGGCGCGAGTAACCTCATGAATGAAACGCTATTCGAGTCCGCTGTCCAGAGTCTACCGCTGGTCGGCCGGGGCAAGGTCCGGGACATGTATGCGGTTGGGGAGGACCATCTGCTCATCGTCACCACCGACCGGCTCTCGGCCTTCGATGTGGTCCTGCCCGACCCCATCCCCGGCAAGGGCGCGGTGCTCACGGCCTTGTCGCGCTTCTGGTTCGGGCGCACCGAGGGCCTGGTGGCCAACCACCTCGCGGCGATCCCGCTCGAAGCGGCGTTACCAGACCCGGCCGAACGCGCCCCCATCGAAGGTCGCGGCCTGGTCGTACGCAGGCTCAAGCCGCTCCCGGTCGAGGCCATCGTGCGCGGGTACCTCATCGGCTCGGGATGGAAGGACTACCAGAAGACGGGGGCCGTCTGCGGGATCAAGCTCCCGGCCGGGTTGAGGCAGGCCGAGCGCCTCCCCGCGTCGATCTTCACCCCCTCGACGAAGGCCGAGATCGGTGCCCACGACGAGAACATCAGCTTCGATGAGGTCACACGGCTGATCGGCCGCGACACCGCGGAGCGGCTCCGCGACACCGCGATCCGCCTCTACACCGAGGCGGCCACGTACGCCCGTTCGCGTGGCATCATCATCGCCGACACCAAGTTCGAGCTCGCCCTCGATGGGCAAGGCGATCTGGTCTTGATCGACGAGGCCCTGACCCCCGACTCCTCGCGCTTCTGGCCGGCCGACGGCTACGCGATAGGCCAGAGCCCGCCGAGCTTCGACAAGCAGTTCGTGCGCGATTATCTCGAGACGCTGGACTGGGACAAGAAACCACCCGCGCCGCGGCTTCCCAACGAGATCATCGAGAAGACAGCGGAGAAGTACCGGGAGGCCGAAAAGCGGCTAGTCGGCGGCGGTTAGAGCGAATAGTGGAACCAGCCTTTCAACTCTTCCGGCCGAAGAGATCACGGAAGGTCGCATAATAAGACGCCATCAATACCGGTAGCGCCACAAACAGGCCGATGACGAGGGCCAGCCCGCCCAGCAGTATGACCAGCAAAGCGAGAATGCCGTAGACCAAAAACGGCAGCCAGTTGCGCAGACAGGCCGAGAAACTCTGCTTCATAGCCGCCACCGCACCCATATCGGCGTAAAGAACCAGACCCGGTGCGAACCAGTAGGCCGCCACCGCGAGCAGAGTGAGGGCAAATATCGCCAGGAAGGAAATCAGCACACCCGCCACGCCCACTCCTTCCATCAGTGTCTGCATGGCCTGCTCGGGACTGGCCGAATTGAACAGACCAGCGCCGCCCAACAGCGGCACTGCCACAATCGCCCCCCCGGCAATGACCGCCACGATCATCACGATATAGAGTGCTCCGACCGCTATCAGAGTCCCCGGCTTGTCCTTGAAGCCGACAAAAAGCTTTCCGATATCGGCCTCTTCGCCTTGGGCGATACCATGCGCGAAGGTCAGTAGCCCCACCATGAAGATCGGACCGATCAACATATTGACGAGGTCGCCAAAAAAGGGGATAAGGGCCAGCACGATCTGGATGCCCGCCAGGATCAGGAGCGCCACGATCCACATCCACGGCGCGGCCTTGAATAGGCTCCAGCCTTCGCCGATCCAATTGGCGCCGCGACCGGCACCAACTTTGGCAGCGGGCACACTGAACCGCGTAGCAGCGCGCGGCTCGCGCACATCGGCAACGGTGGCTGAGGGGGGACGGTAGGGATTAACGGATAACGACGACATGGTTTTCCTCCTTCGAGCAGTGGATTGAACAATCTTAGGGATCTCCAGCTCCTAGCGCTATCTATGCCACCGTAGCTGAAGGGTAGGAATTTCAACGCGCGAGCTATCAACGGGCCATGTTTCGTCGGACGAGCTGGACGGTGATTTGGCGCTGTGAAAGCGGACCACGCCGGGGTGGAAGCGCCCGGTTGGGGTGGGGAATGGCGCCTACCAGTGTGAAGCATCCATGCGTTCAAGCAATTCGGTCATACCGGATTACCGTCGTCATGCCGACTCACGCCGCGAGTGGTTCCATCTCCGGTTTGTACTGCCCGAGGCTCGCGAGGCCGTTGCACTTGGCGCGGTGTAGTAAGGCCTTCTGGGCCGCGGGGACATTGCCGGACTTTCCGCCCCAGGTCTTGAGCGCGGGGTCCTGCAAGGCCCGGCCGTAGGAGAAGCTGAGCGGCCAGGGTAGATTACCCATCTGGTTCATGGCGTTCAGGTGCGCGGTGGCGGGCTCGGGCTTCTGCCCACCCGAGAGGAACACGATGCCGGCGACCGCGGCGGGTACGCTGTGCCGCAGGCAGCGCAGGGTATCTTCGGCCACCTCCGCCACGCTATTCTGCGCCGGGCACTGCTTTCCCGCGATCACCATGTTGGTCTTGAGGATCAGCCGTTCGAGCACCACCCGCTGCTCATAGAGCGCGGAGAACACGCTTCGAAGCGTCGCCTCGGTGACCTCGTAGCATCGCTCGATCGTGTTGTCGGCGTCCATCAGAACCTCGGGCTCGACGATGGGGACCAGCCCCCCTTCCTGGCATAACGCGGCATAACGGGCGAGCGCCTGCGCATTGGCATCAATGCAGCCCCGACTCGGGATCCCGTCACCGATGGTGATCACCGCCCGCCACTTGGCGAAGCGGGCGCCCAACTCGCGGTACTCCACCAAACGCTTGCCGAGACCGTCCAGGCCCTCCGTGATCTTTTCGCCCGGGTGCAAGGGGAGGTCCTTGGCCCCGAGATCGACCTTGATGCCGGGGATGATTCCGGCCGTCTCGAGCGCTCGCGGGAACGCCACGCCGGCAGCCGTCGCCTGGCGGATGGTCTCGTCGAACAGGATCATGCCGCTGATGTGCTCGCCGATCCCCGGCGCGGTGATGAGCAGGTCCCGATAGGCCCGGCGCGTCTCTTCCGTCGACTCGATCCCGATCGAGTCGAAGCGTTTCGTGATGCTCGGGAAACTCTCGTCGATCGCCAGGATGCCCTTGCCGGGAGCCACGAGGGCCTGGGCGGTTTTTTCTAGTTCCATGGTCCCACTCCTACGTTAACGGATGATGGATTATTCTAGCAGGTCCGCGCGCGAGACGCTCGGCTGGCCTTTCAGTGTAACGGTGCGACGGTGTGTTGCCATCTGGCCAAGGCGGCGACTTCACCGGGAAGAACCGTAGGGCGGGTTAGCGGCTTTATCGCGTAACCCGCCTTTCGAGAGGTCCGCCCCATCATTCCAAATCCCTTTCCCGAATAGCCGCCGGGGCCGCCCATTCGGGCGAATACAGCCCCAAGCGCACGAATCGATGGAAGCTCGAATGCGGCCAATCGGCGACCCGCGGCACCCAGCCATGCTTGACCGGATTGAAGTGAATGTAGTCGAGGTGTGTGTCATAATCCCTTTGATCCTGGATCGCATGCTCCCAGAATCGTCGTTGCCAAACACCCCTTTCGTGTTTCATTAGCCTTCGGGTTGATAACCGCTCTGCCGGCGCGATGGCGCGGGCGAATGACGACTTGATCAAGCGCCAGCGGGTTGAAAAATCCGAATCGTTCGGTGGTAACGTCCAAAGGCAATGGAGGTGATCGGGGAGTATGACGATGGCATCGATCCGGAACGGTCGTCGAGCGCGTACGGAACCGAAGGCTTCGCGTAAGGCTTCGA
>JBQTJM010000126.1:0-5248 GCA_052387115.1 Gammaproteobacteria bacterium
CGTTCGGTCGCCTCGACCCCGGCATCGGCCCCGAGCAAGAGGTCCTCTATCTCCTCGACCGCGCCCTCGCCGCCGGCCGTACCGAAGAGACGCGCGAGCCCGGCGCCGAAGCGCGCGCGCGTGCGCCTGAGCCCCTCCTTCAGGCCCATGAGGCTATACGCCCCCGTGAATCGGAAGGCTCCGTAAGACTACATCGAAGGTTCTTATGGACATCCCGGCTGCTATCGTAGCACCCAAGGAATGTAGTCGGGAGGGCCGGAGAAGCGGGCCAAGGGGCTCGCCACAAGTCCAACTCTCTACACCGTATGGCTGCATGAAGACGATCTAGCCGCTGCGTTTCGCACGCCCAAATAACCTCGACCCGCCATCCCAGGGCACGCAATCGTTTCGTAGCATCCAAGTCCCGCTCCACGTTCTGCCGAAACTTTGCTTCCCAAATGATCCTTCGCGCGCCCGGCATCGAAGCCCTGCGGCAATCGGGATGCCGATGCCAAAAGCAGCCGTGAACGAACACGCATGTTCGGTACTTAGCGAAAAGGTCGACGAAGCTTTTCGAAGCCCTAAGTCGCATGCTTCGTGTACCCGATGGGTAACTCTCTCTGCCGAGCGTCCCGATACACAAGCATTTTTTCCCTATGCCAGTACACGACACCGGTCGGGCGAGGCTGCCCGATCGCTACCTGGACGCGAACCTCGTATCGAGCTTCACGCGCCTTTCCCGTCCGGTCCTCTTCCGACTGCGGGACTTCGTTGACGTTCAGAAAAAAATCCGTACCCTGCATAATCGCGTGTAGCAGAGGCACCGCTTTCCGCAAGCGGAGATCCTCCTCGTCGCTCGGGTCGTCGGTATCTCTTATCGTTATGGTCGTATGTGTGGTGACCACTGTCAGATCGCGTCGCCGAAACAGCCCGTAGAGCATGGGCCAGATCATCGCGTTCTCTTCAAGTTTCGGAAATTGGAGGAACACGTTGTGGACCCCGTCCAAAAGCATACCGGTAAACGGTTCCCCTTCCAAGTCGGCCTGGTCGAGGCGTCGCAGGATCTTGGTCGCCATGTCTTCCGGATTCAGGTATCCCGGAAAAAAATGAAGCACGTCGATGTCTCGCTGCGCGACCTTCGGTATATCCGCCCTCCGATATTCGATGGCCTTGAGCGTTTCCAAACGCCTTAAGAGGTCGTGGTAGTACGATTCCGGATAGAGAAATGAGACGACCAGCACCCGCTGTCTCGCTCGTCCCCCCACAGGTTCTCCCTTGTCCCCCGTTACGACCGGTGCAATCAAGAGCTTCAACGAGAAACCGGACTTCCCGGCGCTGTTTCGCCCGTGTACGAGAATGTGCGACCCCGGCCAGAGCATCAAGAACTCATTCCATTCAAACCGGGCTCTTGATTGTGTAATCCGTTCAGGATCGATATCGTTCACCTCTTCACGATAGACGGTGCGGTTAAGGACGTCTATTCGGCACGACTGGTCCGGGAGTCGCAGCTTGAACAAGGCCTTCTGATCCAACTGCGAAGGCAATTGCGGCGCGATGCGAAAGCCGCGCCCGCCCGAGATGTGAAATACGTGCGAACCAGGACGGGACATCTGATGCCGGGTCTTGACTAGTTGCATCACCCTGACCGGTTTCTCGTCCAGGCCCTCGGTATGCTTGCAGTCCAACCGGATTGCGACGTCGACCAGGTAGTCGAGAGAACCGAGTGCCTTGGGCTCGAGACCCCAAGTGAGCACCACCAACGCACCCAGCGATCGGCAGTTCAAGATGAATTGCACGAGCGGAAGGTGGTCCGTAGACCCATCGGCGGTCCCTTTCAGATAGAGATGGAGGCCGTCGATCACCACAATGAGCGGGCACGGCAACGGCAAGCCCGTCGGAATGGCACTGTCCGGTGCGACAAGCGCGCCTTTCATCGCATCAATCAATGTCGTCAATTCAGAAACAGGTGAAGAGCCTCCGGCCGGCGGTACCTGTCTTGCGCGCAACGTGGTCTTGGCAGCTCTACGCCGGCCCTGTACGCGTCGCAGGAAATCGGGCGTCAGCGCGAGCCGCCGGACGTGCAGGTCCTCAGGAGATTCTTCAGCCGTTACGTAGAACGTTCGCGTGCCGAGGGGAGCCATTACCGCTGAGAGCCCGAGGGCCACCGAAGTTTTGCCGGTGCCGGGCCCTCCGGTAATGGCCATCACCAGACCCCCGCCGGAAGCGAAGCGCAAGCCCCCGTGAAAGACCGTATCCGCCCCCCTGATGGGCAGCGGGAGCCCCCACAGTTTGTTGATCAGCTCGGCGGCCCTCGGCAGCCGTTGTACCGCACCGTCGACCCTGAATTCGTACCCATCACCCACTATCAGTCTAGCTTCCCTGCAGTATCGGAGACGGGCTTCCTTCGGATTTTCCTCCGATTGCTCCTTTCGCGTACCGAAATGGAGATTCATGACGCCTTCCATCGCCAGGAGGTGGCAAACCAGTAGCCTGACCGGATCGTCCGGCGCTACATTGTGCCGACCGGTCCATCGCCTATTAATGTACGCCAATGCTTCTTTCACTTCCTCTGGACCGAACTCCGTGAAGCCTTCTGGAAGCGTCGACCCACGGTAGGCATCCCCCCCTTCTGTACTGACGGGGCCCCTTCCCGGCCAAAGTTTGAGTTCCTGAAACAACAGCAAGCGGATCGTAGCAAAAGCGTACGCCCCACTCGCCGGCTCGTAAGGAACGGTCAAGTACTGGAACAAGATCTTCAGCGGCGACGGGAGACTCGATCTGGGGTTGTCTGCCGACTCCTTTTCGCCTGCTATGAAAGCAGCGACGACAAGATTACTGATCCTGGTAGGAATCGTGGGTGCCTCGTTGCTTGTTGTGCGAAGCGATCCATCCGGAACGCGGCTCAGGTAGAGGTGGGGATATATACCTTTCGGGAGGTCATTGAGCCATATAAAGTGCTGATTGACGAGGGCGGGATGCCACAATCCGTTTTGGTGAGGCGTTTCGCACAAATCGGCAAGCGCCTTAGAAATACTCCTCAACAGGCGGGATACGACGTCTGCGTAAGGGAGGACGATCGACCTCGGCTCGTGCCCGTTCATCCGACGTGCGGTCGCGCTTCCGACGAATCCGCGATTGGGTATGCGCGGCCGATACCTGCCTCGTGCACGAACTTGCAATCGTCGTCCCCGAATACGGGAATTGGAAGCTTCCCGTCCGGCCGTGGATCCACGCAAAATGATTGGGGTAACGGGTGGCCGCGAAGCTCAAACCACCGTCGCACCTTCGTCCGCTCCTCCAACGCCGATGCCCCAAACCAGTCCGGAACGGCGGTCACGAGTCTACCCCCAAGAATCTGGTACCAGGCGGGCAATAAGCGCAACACGCTCGTCACGTCCAGGGCCCCCGCGCGAACAAGCTTTGAAATGGTGCCCTTGATAAGGTCGAAATGCCCGCACCGGATCCAGGTGCTTACCCACGCCGCGGGATATGCCTGCTCGATCGCGCTTTCTCGCTGAAGTTCCTCTGGTGCGAATCGGTACCCCAAGTCCGTCAGCGTCGTCATGACCTGGGTTCTCGCTTCGGGATCCTCCGGTACGCCCTGCAAGAAACGATCGAGAAGCGCTCGACGGATCTCGGTATCGGCGAGCTTCGAAAAGCGAGCGATGCGACATAGATCGATCCAGCGACGCGCGTCGTTAGCCTCCGTAGACCGGACGGCGCCAACGACGGCACGGCCCGCCGCTACCGACTCCGGAGCCGTTGGGTCTAGTCCTTTCAGGCGGCGGCTCAACCGCAAGACAGGTGTCTCGCCGGCCCTATCCGGTATCGCATCAGATGCGCTTTTCAGGGCATCGGCGATCTCCTTTTCCCACTCCTCCTGCTTCATTTGGCAGTAACCTCCTTGAAGTCCACGGCGACATGCTCGAACGTCGGCGGCGGCATCACGACCTCCGGTAGACCCGCGCCGCGCCACCGGCATCCGGGATCCGGTTTCGTCCTGCCACCCGGTTCCCAGCTCGTCAAGTGTTCCAAACCGGGATCGAAAGCCGTAGCGGCCCGCACCTCTCGGCCGGGATCCGGCCCGATTCCCCACCCGACATACTCCGTCCCCCTGGGCATGCCCAAGCCGAGTCGACATGGCAACAACCCGTCGGCCGTTCCCTTGACCGTGAAGGGATCGGTCGCGTCATCTGGATTTCGATACGCCCACAAGACGTATTCCTTCATCCCGAGGCGGCCTACCAAGGCCCGAACGTTTTCGAGTCTCTCGGCCTTAGGAAGCGTTTTCAGGGAATCGAGCAAGGCATTGGCTTCGGCATTGCTCATCCCAGATGCGGAGATCAGTTTGTCCACGAAGGCCACCCGCGTCTGTAAGTGGCCGAAGACCGTAGAGCGCCTTGGGCGTTTTCTTGGCCCGCTTAGCTTGTTCGCGCGAAAAAACCGATTGGCACAAGCATCAATCTCAGCCTTCGGCTCACAGCCATCAAGTGCCTCCTCGAAGCGCCTTCGCTGCTCAGACGTCAGCGCCATATCCCGCTGTACCTTCGAATATTCATCGGTATATCGGTTCTTGAATTCCAAGGATCGCGATCCAGATCCGTTGCCTTTCATTCTTCATGTTCTCCGGTGGCATTCGCCGTAGTTAGGTCCTGTCCGTTATCCCGAAGCATGGCGCGTCACCCGCCCTGCCTGTCGCCTTGTAGGGTCCGTCCGCGCACTTCCGAAGCCTCGCCGCCAGGGTAAGCGGCCATCCAGAATGATTATCCCACAAGCAGAGACACCTACCAACGGGTCTAGACTATGTTCCGGCGGATCGTACCCCCTTCGGCGTTCGTGCGTAGCCCCTCATCGGCCACAGCTTACTCGTGGGCTGGTCCCCGACGGAACTCGTCGGCGACAACGCACCAGAGCACACCCGTAAGCGGTTCTTCGCGAGTATCGACTGGGCTGAACGGGTTCCGGCCCGGCGACAGGAGCGCCCTAGACGGTTGTGGCACAGCTCGGGCTGGTATCATGCGCCTCAGTCTAGTCCAGTCTCTCCGCGATGAGCCGGTCCGCGTAAACATAATCCACATCCTCGAGATCATCGACGCCTGCCGTGAGCACTTCCAGGATCCGGCCTTGGATGAGGCCACGCCTCTTCGCCTCGGCGTAGGGGATGCGGTGGAACATGACCATAGAATAGCGCGGGATGAAGCGTTCGGGATGGCGGTTTTCGAGCCGGAACGCCAGGGCCTTCTTCAATTGGTATTTCGGATCGCGCACT
>JBQTJM010000127.1:0-10968 GCA_052387115.1 Gammaproteobacteria bacterium
ACCCGAACGGCCCCTTCAAGGTCATGGTATCGGGTTTCTTATCGATGAGGGCGAAGGTGTCGCCGTTCCGGGTGACGATCTTGCCGTCCTTGACCTCAAAACTCTCTTCTATCGTCCCTTCACTCCCGCCACCGGTGAGGCTCTCCGCGAACTTGTAGACGCTGGTTCGAGCTAGGCTCCCGTCGGCCCCGAAGACCCATTTGGAGCCCTCGGGGGCTCGCTTGCCTGTCACGTAAATAGCGGTCGACTCCAGCACCCAATGGCCGGCGACATCGGCCGGGCCCTGGATCGCGATGCCTTGAGCGTATGTCATCGACGCCAAGAGACCACTTGCAATGATGATATTGCCAATGATGATATTAATTCTTGACCGGTGGCGCATGGCCCCTCCTCTCGGATGAACTGCGAGTCGGTATTGTGCCCCCCACGGGCCCCCCCGACAAGGGGAGGACCTACCGTCCGGGGCGTCAGTAGCGACAGCCGGGAAGGTAACGATAGGCAGGGAAGTAGCCGTAGGAGCCATAACGGGGCCATCGATGGTGACGGCGGTGGCCGTAGCCATAGTAGCGGGGGCGGTAGGCCCCACGATGGCTCCTCGGGTACACCGGCCGGTAACCGTACCCGGAGGATCCGTAACCCGGGGAATAGCCCTGGAAGCCGTTATAGGGGATCGCTTGGTGTTGGTTCCAGCTCCAGGCCGGCGCCTCGGGCGCTATCAGTACCAGCCCCGCACCGAGTAGCAACGACAGCAGGCGCTTCGATCTCTTGGACATGGCAAACCTCCGTTCGCAGGTGGCGCCGGCATTTGCCGGCATGCCGCACACGGTACGCGCCTGCGGCTGAACGGCGACTGAACGGGGGGTGTACGGAAGCGCCCTTACCCGACCAACGACACGGGACAGACATGCGGCCGAACGCACCACGCCTGCCTAGCGAAAGATCTCCGGGAAGCTGACGCCGAAGGCCTCCTCGTAACGGGCGGCGAGCTCGGGGGGGTCGAAACGGTGGTTCTGCGTGCCGTGGTGCTCGATCTTGATGGCCCCCATGAGGGCGGCGATGCGCCCGGTGGTCTCCCAATCCAGATCGCGCAGGAGCCCCAGGATCAACCCGGCCCGGTAGGCGTCGCCGCAACCGGTCGGATCGCGCACGGCGCGCGGCTTGGCGGCGGGGATCTCGTAGCGTCTCCCCTCGGCGTAGATGCATGAGCCCTGGGCGCCGAGCGTGACGATGAGCCCGCGTACCCGCTCGCACAGCGCCTCGGGGGAGAAGCCGGTACGCTCGTGCAGGAGCTGCCACTCGTAGTCGTTGACCGTCACATAAGCCGCGCGGCTCAGGAACCACAGGAGCTCCTCTTTTTCGAACATGGGCAGGCCCTGGCCGGGGTCGAAGATGATCGGGACCCCCGCCTCGGCGAGCACGGCGGTGTGCTCAAGCATCCCTTCGCGGCCATCGGGGGAGATGATGGCGAGGCGGACGCCGGCTAGCGCCGGCAGGGGGTTGTGGTGCGAGTGGCTCATGGCGCCCGGATGGAAGGCCGTGATCTGGTTGTCGTCGAGATCGGTGGTGATGAAGGCCTGGGCCGTCAACTGGTCGTCGATGGTCTTGACATGGCGGCGGGAGATCCCGCAGGCGTCGAGCCAGGCCGCGTAGGCGTCGAAGTCGCGCCCCACGGTCGCCACGGGGAGCGCATCGGCGCCCAATAGTTTCAGGTTGTAGGCGATGTTCCCGGCGCAGCCGCCGAATTCGCGCCGCATCTCCGGCACCAGGAAACACACGTTCAGCATGTGGATGCGGTGCGGCAGGATGTGGTTCTTGAAGCGATCCTGGAACACCATGATGTTGTCGTAGGCCAGCGAGCCGCAGATCAGGGCGGTCATGGACATCGTTCTCCTCTGGTGGTTGGCGATTCGATTCATCCCGAGCGCGCCAGGCGCGTGCTCAGTGCATTCCATCAAGTGCGCCCTTTCAACTCCCCGAGCGCGCGCTCGAGGATGTCGCGGTCGAGCTTATCCTTTTCGCGCAGCGTCTGTTTGGTCTTCAGCAAGCCCTCGATGTCGAGCGTTCGAACGGGGACGCCGTCGAAGTCGATGGTGACTGCGTGCTGTCTCAGTGACTCGTAGGTCTCTCCGCATGCGTTGAACATAAGATCCACCACAAAGGCGTCCGCGACACGGATCGTCTCACCCTCGGTGAACCAGTCCGGATCGAGCTCGTCGGCAACCCCATCGGGTAGGATCGAGAGCGCCTGCTTCGTTTTCTCGCCTTGCTCGCGCGTGGGCCGAAGCATGAGGTCGATGTCCACCGTGCCGCGTTGATAACCCAATGCATACAGCGCGTATCCGCCGATCAGCACGTAATCCACGCCGTGTTCCTCGAGGGCGCGTAACAGCATCTTCAAATCCTCGACGGTCGCGGGGCGTGCGAGATCTGATGTCGGATCCGTCATCGAGGATCCGCATGACGCAATCGGCTGTTCAATGCCACCGCGCGTGCGATCGCTTCATCGGTTTGGCGATTCATCTCGGCGTGCGAGGCAAAACGATACAGGCCTTTCGGAATACCGGTCGTTGCAATGGCCCCGAGTGCCGTGCCCGTGGCTTGATGCGTCGCGGCCGCCCGCAACGCGACTGCGCTGGGTATGGGCGCAGGCTCCGGCAGACGGCGGCGGCCGATTTGTCGCATGGGCAGAGCTCGGGATCGTCGGCTTAGGGGACTACATACTAATTCGAAACCGCCCGGTTATCCCCAGACCCGTTGCTACACGCTGACTCAGGGCTCGGGGTCGAGCCGTAGCCCGTGGAGACGCAGGGTAAACCAGCAGGAAGCTTGAAGTCATCCCAAACGCGCCCGGCGCGTGTGCTCTTCCGAGGTGCCGACTGCCTGCCGTGCCAGCACCGGCGCGAGGAAGCGACCGGTGTAGGAGCGCGGGTGGGCCGCCACCTCTTCGGGGGTGCCGGTGGCCACGACCTCGCCGCCGCCCTCACCACCCTCGGGGCCGAGGTCCACGACCCAGTCGGCGGTCTTGATGACATCGAGGTTGTGTTCGATGACGATGACCGTGTTGCCGCGCGCGCAGAGCCGCTGCAGGACCGACAAGAGTTGCTCGATGTCGTGGAAGTGGAGACCGGTCGTGGGCTCGTCGAGGACATAGAGCGTGCTGCCGGTATCGCGCCGCGACAGCTCTCGCGCCAGCTTGATGCGCTGGGCCTCGCCGCCCGAGAGCGTGGTGGCGTTCTGGCCCAGCTTGATGTAGGCGAGGCCGACGTCGATGAGGGTCTGGAGCTTGGAGGCCACGGCCGGCACCGGATCGAACAAGCGCCTGGCGTCCTCCACGGACAGGCCCAGCACCTCGGCGATGCAGAGGCCCTTGTAGTGGATGTCCAGGGTCTCGCGGTTGTAGCGCGCCCCCTGGCAGAGGTCACAGGTGACGTACACATCCGGCAGGAAGTGCATCTCGACCTTGATCACGCCGTCGCCCTGGCAGGCCTCGCAGCGCCCCCCACGCACGTTGAAGCTGAAGCGCCCCGGCGCGTAGCCGCGCGAACGCGCCTCGGGGGTCGCGGCGAACAGATCGCGGATGGGCGTGAAGAGGCCGGTGTAGGTGGCGGGGTTGGAGCGCGGGGTGCGACCGATGGGGCTCTGATTGATATCTACGACCTTGTCCAGCCATTCCAGGCCCTCGATGCCCCGGTACGGTTTCGGGTCGTCACCCGCATGATGGAAACGGCGCGCCGCGATCCGGTACAGCGTGTCGTTGACGAGGGTGGACTTGCCCGAGCCGGACACCCCGGTCACACAGCTCAATAGCCCGGTCGGGAACGTGACGTCGATGTCCTTGAGGTTGTTCCCGCTCGCGCCCAGGAGGCGCACCAGCCCGCACCCATCCATCGACCTGCGCGGGTACGGGATGGGGATGACGCGGCGGCCCGAGAGGTACTGGCCGGTGACCGACTGGGCGTGGTGAGCGATGACATCGGGCGGGCCTTGGACCATCACCCGCCCGCCGTGGATCCCCGCACCGGGTCCCATGTCCACCACATGGTCGGCGGCCCAGATGGCCTCTTCGTCGTGCTCCACCACGATCACGGTGTTGCCGAGGTCGCGGAGCCGGGTCAGCGTGCCGAGCAGGCGCCGGTTGTCGCGCTGGTGCAGCCCGATCGAGGGCTCGTCGAGCACGTACATGACCCCGGCGAGACCGGCCCCGATCTGGCTCGCCAGGCGGATACGCTGCGCCTCTCCGCCCGAAAGGGTGTCGGCGCTTCGATCCAAGGTCAGGTATTCCAGCCCCACATCGACCAGGAAGCGTAGCCGCTCCTTCACCTCCTTCAGGACCTTGGCCGCGATCTGGCCCTTGTGTCCCTCGATCTTCAGGGACGCGAAGAACCGCAACACGGTCTCGACGGGCATGGCCGTGACCTCGGGCAGCGACCGGCCCCCGACCAGGACATGGCGTGCGGCCAAGGTCAGCCGCGTCCCGCCGCACCCTGAACAGGGGGTCTGCCCGAGAAATTTCGCCAGCTCCTCGCGCACCAGGCTCGAGCCGGTTTCCCGGTAGCGTCGCGTGAGGTTCGGGATCACGCCCTCGAACGGATGCCGCCGCTTGCGCCGTCGGCCTTGGCCGTCTTCATAGGTGAAGGCGATCGCCTCGTCCCCGCTGCCCTCTAGGATCACCTTACGGACCCGCGCCGGGAGCTGTTTGAAGGGCTTGTCGAGGTCGAAACCGAAATGGGCCGCGAGGTCCGAGAGGAGTTGGAAGTAATAGCCGTTGCGCCGGTCCCAGCCGGGAATGGCCCCCGCGGGTAAGCTCAACTCCGGGTGGCGCACCACGCGGGCAGGGTCGAAGAGCTCCCGCATCCCGAGCCCGTCGCACTCGGGGCAGGCGCCCGCCGGGTTGTTGAAGGAGAACAGCCGCGGTTCCAGCTCGTTCAGGCTGTATCCGCAGTGCGGACAGGAGAATCGCGCAGAGAACACCATCTCCTCGCCCCCGGCCTCGTCCCCTCGGGCATCGTCCCCTCGATCATCGTCCATGCGCACGAGGCGCACCACGCCGCCCGAGATCCGTACGGCGGTCTCGAACGATTCGGCCAGGCGCAGGCGCAGATCGGGCCGGACCTTGAACCGGTCCACCACGGCCTCGATGTCGTGCTTTTTGTATAATGCCAGCCCCGGCGCCGCATCCAGCTCGTGGACCTGACCGTCGATGCGGGCGCGGACGAACCCCTGCTTGCGCAAGCCATCGATAACCTCCTCGTGCTCGCCCTTACGCCCCTGCACGATCGGGGCGAGGAGCATGAGCCGGGTGCCTTCGGGCAGGGCCAGGACCTGGTCCACCATCTGGCTCACGGTCTGGGCCGCGAGCACAGTGCCGTGGGTGGGGCAGTGTGGCTCGCCGGTGCGGGCGTAGAGGAGCCTCAGATAGTCGTGTACCTCGGTCGTGGTCCCGACCGTGGAGCGGGGGTTGTGGGAGGTGGACTTCTGCTCGATGGAGATCGCCGGCGACAGCCCTTCGATGGTATCGACATCCGGTTTCTGCATGACCGACAGGAACTGCCGCGCATAAGCCGACAGGGACTCGACGTAGCGGCGCTGGCCCTCCGCATAGATGGTATCGAAGGCGAGCGAGGACTTCCCCGAGCCCGACAGCCCGGTGATGACGATGAGCCGGTCGCGAGGCAGGTCGAGGTCGATGTTCTGGAGATTGTGGGTCCGAGCACCCCGGATGCGGATGGTGTCCATGGCGCGACGGCAGGAAAGCTTGAATACGAAGGGGCTGAATACTAATGGTCCGAGCACCCATGACGCAAAGGGACGGCACACCGAGCCAGGAACCCATGGCGATCTCCGAGCGGCGCGCCGCGCTGTCGCTCGCGACCTTGTACTTCTTCCGCATGTTCGGGCTTTTTCTGATCCTGCCCGTGCTGGCCCTGCACGCCCAGCACCTGGCGGGGGCGACCCCCTTCCTCATCGGTGTCGCGATGGGTGTCTACGGCCTGACCCAGGCGGTGTTCCAGATCCCCTTCGGGGGCCTGTCGGACCGTTACGGGCGCAAGCCCGTGATCGCGGTCGGCCTCCTCATCTTTGGTCTCGGCAGCGCGCTGTGCGCGGTCTCCGGGCATGTCGCCGGGATCATCGCCGGCCGGGCCCTGCAGGGCGCCGGTGCCATCTCGGCGCCCGTCATGGCGCTCGCCGCGGATCTCACGCGCGAGGAACAACGCATCAAGGTCATGGCGGTGATAGGCGTGACCATCGGGCTGGCTTTCGCGGCCGCGTTCGTCGCCGGCCCGTCCCTGGATGCCGTGCTCGGGCTGCACGGCCTGTTCTGGGTGGCCGCAGGCTTGGGCCTCGGTGGGCTCGCGATCTTGTATCTCTTTGTGCCGGAGCCCGCGCACAGCGCCTTCCACCGCGAATGCGAGCCGCAATGGAGTCAGGTATTAGACATCCTCTCGGATCTCGATCTCAGGCGGATCAATGTCGGCATCGGATGCGTGCATTTCCTGCTGACGGCGAGCTTCGTGGTCCTGCCGGTGCTGCTGCGCGATGGCCTCGCACTCGCGAGCCCGTCGCATTGGCAGGTCTATCTGCCGGTATTCGGGCTATCCATCGTCTTGATTGTGCCCGCCATTCGGGCGGCCCAGCGGCGCGGGCGAGAGGTGTTCCTCGGGGCCGTGGCGCTCGTCGGGGTCTCCGAGCTGGGCCTGGCCCTGGGGCATGAGAGCGGGTCCTGGGTATTCCTCATGCTGTGGGGCTTCTTTTCTGGGTTCAACTACCTGGAGGCGAGCCTGCCCACCCTGGTCTCGCAGATGGCGCCGGCCGATCGGCGCGGCACCGCGCTCGGGGTCTACGCCATGTCGCAGTTCCTCGGGGCCTTCGCGGGGGGGGCGATCGGCGGCCTGCTCTCGGGTTATGCTGGCGCGACCGGCGTGTTCCTGATGTGCGCCGTGCTGGCGTTCTCTTGGTTACTGTACGCCCGCGGGATGGTTTTCCCACGGCCGCTACGCAGCCATGTCGTCAAGGTCGGTCGGCTCACGGCCGCCGAGGCTACGGCGCTCACCGCCCGGCTCGCGGCGGTTGCCGGTGTCTGCGAGGCGGTGGTGGTCGGAGAGGACGGCGTTGCCTTCCTCAAGGTGGACCGGGACACGCTCGACTGGCAGGGATTACGTGACATTTGCGAGGCGCGGGGCTAAGGTCTGGGAAGGTCGCGCCGGTGCGGCACAGTCGGCAGTCGATGCAGGGTGGGCTAGGCATGCCATTCATGCCGTAGCCCACCAACGCGACCCGCACAGCGGGTCTCCTTTCGTGAGGAGGAACAACGATGGCAAGGGGTATCAACAAGGTCATTCTGGTCGGGAATCTGGGTGCGGAACCCGAGGTGCGGTACATGCCGAGCGGGCAGGCGGTCGCGAACGTGCGGCTCGCGACCAGCGACTCGTGGCGGGACAAGGAAACGGGGGAAAATCATGACCGCACCGAGTGGCACCGCGTGGTGTTCTTCGGCAAGCTCGCCGAGATCGTCAAGGAATACTTGCACAAGGGCTCGCAGGTGTATGTCGAAGGCCGGATCCGAACCAACAAGTGGCAGGACCGCGACGGTCACGACCGCTACACCACCGAGATCGTGGCGAACGATATGCAGATGCTGGGCAGCCGCGGCGGCGGCACGGCCCCCATGGAGCACGAGCCGCCACCCTCGGGCGAGGCCCAGATCCCGAGCCCAGCGTCTGGATCGGGGAGCGGCGGATCGTCGGATCTGGACGACGACATCCCGTTCTAGGGGGGCCGTCCGGGACAGGGGCCAGGATCGATTAATTCGGCGATGGGTGCGGCTCTATGCGGGTCAGATCCAATTTAGAGTGGCTCGATGCCCTCCAGAGCGAAGGACTCGTCCTCCAGGAGGAGGCCTTAAGGGACCTCCGCCAGGGTATCCTGCGGGCGGTGCAGGCCTACCTCGGCAAGCGATTCGTGGGACGCGGGACTCTCTCCACCGAGGAGGCCCACCACCTGGCGGAAGACTGTACGCAGGAGGCACTCCTCGCGGTCCGTAACCACCTGGCGGGCTTTCGCGGCGATAGCCAGTTCACCACCTGGGTCTATGCCATCGCGATACGCACGGTGCTGGCCGATCTGCGCCGCAGGCGCTGGCGGGAGGTCAAGCGCGAACCGGAGCTGCTCGGCGAACGGCTACCCGCGTGGCCCGTGGATGTGTCCTCCGCCCCTGGCCCCGACCGTAGCCTGCAGCAGGAAGAAGCCTGGCGTGTCTTGGCCCGAGTCATCGAATCGGAGCTGACCCCCAGGCAGCGCTCGGCGCTCGTGGCTCACGCCTTCGACGAGATGCCTCTCGATGAAGTTGCGGCCTGGCTGGGCACCAACCGCGACAACGTCTACAAGCTGCTGCACGACGCCCGCAAGAAGCTGAAACGCGCCCTCCTGGCACGCGCTCTCACCTTGGCCGACTTCTGGAAGATATTCGAATAGGTTGAGTAAGTTACGCTACTATTTCCCGTGCGCGCAAGCCCACGATGGTCACCGGCTTACTGCAGGGCGGTGGCGTGCGGGCACGCAAGGTGCCGGCGTGTTGGAGCAGGCGCTCCGGGGGCCTCCCGGACAGTCATCCGGTAAGAGCTCGGGCGCGAGAAACATCCTATAATTAGGGAACGAGCAGATCTAACCATGAAGAGGGAAGAGTTCAAGCGTTTCGTCCACACCGTCTTCGGCGCCGAAGGCGACGAGTTGGCATGCTCGGAATTCTTCGCCGAGCTGCCTCGCTACGTCGACCTCGAGCGCGCCGGTCACAACGCCAAGGCGCTGCTTCCCAAGGTCAGCCACCACATGCACCAGTGTCCGGAATGCGAGGAGGTCTATGAGGCCCTGCGCGTGGTCACCGGTGAGTTAGGGCCACACATCGCGGCGTAAGATCCCACCACCTCATCGCATCTAACCGGCAGCGGGCAAGACCCGCGTCGATTTTCCACCAAGGGAGAAAGATGCGATGACGAGATCGACGGTCCCGTTCGGGATCGCCTTCCTCGCGGCGTTATCACTGACGGTCGTGCGTAGCGCACCGCCGGTACGGGCGGCCGAGGGCGGCGACACCCATCTCATAACCCTCAAGGCCAGTGCTTTGCCGTCGGGCCAACTGGCCTACCAGATGGTCAGCCACAAGATCAAGACCGCGCAGCGCGGGGAGGCCGATCGCACGGATCGCTATTACGCCGGTCCCACAATCCCGGGCCCTACCCTCGTCATCAAGGAGGGCGACACCGCGGAGGTGACGCTGGAACACGGCATTACCGACTCCCAACTACCCGTGAGCATCCATGTCCACGGGGTGCATTACAAGGCCGACAGCGACGGCACCATGAAGGTGTTGAACGGGCTCAAGGATGAGGCCGCCTTCCCAGGCCAACCCTATACCTACAAATGGACTGCTGCGCCGGGTACCGCGGGCACCTGGGCTTACCACGACCACGCCTTCGGCAATCCCATGGTCGGCGCGGAGGACAAGGGGCTATACGGCACGCTGATCGTCAATCCCAGCGACCGTAAGGTGCGGGCCATGATCGACGGCCAGCACGTGGACGTCGATGTGGCCGATATCAAACGCGAATTCATCCTCTGGATGCACGAGACCACCTTCTGGGGCATGGAGGTCAACCACATCCTCAAGGGCAAGCAGATCCCGCTCTGGACCAATCCGACGGTGGGCGCACGTCTAGGCGAAAAGGTCAGATTCCACGTCATCGGCCTGGGAACGGCCTTTCATACCTTCCATCTGCATGGGCACCGCTGGCTGGAGCCCGGCACCACCAGCGTCATCGACACCGCCAACCTCGGTCCCATCGGCCGCCAGAGCTTCGTGGTCGTGGCCGGTGAGGGCGTGGGGCCGGGTGAATGGCACTACCACTGCCACGTCATCCAACACATGCAGTCCGGGATGATGGGCGACTTCCGGGTCGTTGAATAACACTACCGAGCAATAACAGGAGAAAACCATGTGCAGCAACCACAAGTTTATCGCGGCGATCGCGGGCTTAAGCTTTGTTTCCACTCAAGCGGCCCAGCCGGCCCCTGCCGAACCCAAAGAAGAAGACGTCATCATAAGCCGGGCGGGCGTCCTGCCATCGGCCATACTGGAGATGACCGACGAGCCCGGCAAGTGGTTCAAAGACCCCAAGGACGGCGACTCGCTGGTGGCCGTGAAGCCGGGCCAGGCGGTGCTCATCAAGATGACGGATACCAATACCGAGCACACCATCACCAGCCTCTTTTGGCAACCCGGAGCGGCCAAGTTTCCCGTGGATCAGGACAAACCGTCCAACAGCAGCGTGGCCCAGACCTTCGACAAACCGGGGCTCTATGTCTTCACGTGCAAAATCCACCCCTACATGTTCGGCGCGGTCGTGGTCGACGACCCGGAAACCGAGGGACTGGACCTGGGCGCGGAGATCGAGCTGATCACCGGTGCCAAGGTACCCACCAGCAGCGATATCGCCAAGAAATTGCTGCGGACCTTCTTTGTGGCGACGACGCCCACCCTGTGGCGCGACTATGGCGAACCGACCTGGGAGGTAAAGCTCCCCGATCTGCCGTTGAACCTCGGCGGCACCGTCATCAAGCTGAGTGCCCTCGATGTCAGCGCGCCCAACAAGCTCAACAATCCCAAGACGCCGGGGATAGGCGAGATCTGGGTCAACACTCAGTTCGAGACCATTACCGGCAAGGACAAGCCCGGCTCTGCTACGCAAATAGACGCTTCGAAGTGGACCATCAAGAAGAAGGTCAAGGGCGTCGAACATAACATGAACAACCCGCACAACATGTGGATCGACGCGAGCTACAAGTACATCTACCAGACCGAGTGGTTCGACAAACGGCTCACCACCTTCGATCGCGAATCCGGTAAGGTCTACGGCACCCAGACGCTCGGCATAAACCCCTCGCACGCGATGTCCAACCCCAAGGACGGGATGC
>JBQTJM010000128.1:0-4984 GCA_052387115.1 Gammaproteobacteria bacterium
GCGCTGTTCGAATGGCAGGTCCGTACGGGCCGCCTACAAGACCCGCGATGGCGACTGGTGTTTCCGCTCCTGTGCGCGGCCGGCGGCGCGCTCATCCTCACCCACTCGCACGCCATGTTCAACCTGAAATCGGAGTTTCTCGCCGAAGTCTCGCACGCGCCGCTCGGGATCTTCGCCGTCCTCATGGGCTGGGGCCGCTGGCTGGAGCTGCGCCTTCCCGAAGAGGACCGGCAGATCCCCGCCTGGGTGTGGCCGGTGGCGTTCACGCTCATCGGGTTGACGCTGCTGCTCTATCGAGAGATCTAGGCCGTAGTCGAAGTCTTCATGTCGCCGTGCCGCCGAGCCACAAGGACTCGACGCGCCCGGCCGTCAGGGTGATCTGTCCGGGGTAACGATCGCCGCCATCGATGCTGAAATCGAACCGATAGCGGCGGCGGATGCGGACCCGTCCCTGCGCGTCGCGGGTCAGGCCCAGGCTTGCGAGGGCCACCGTCTGATCGAGGAATTGCATGTCGGCGCGCTCGCACACCGTTTTGCATTCCCGCAAGGCGAATTCCCTGGCACGCAGGCTGTCCGACCAAAACCATACCAAGCCGGCGATGACCCCGATGGCGAGAAGCGATTCCACAAGGTGGGCCTTGGTCCAAAAAGTGTTCGCGGCGGGGGCAGAGGATGGCCCCCTCAAATGGGGGGTAGGCACCCCGCCGCTACCCTCCGTGGCCATGGACCACGACAGGTGCTGGTCAGAAACCACATTGATTTTCTTATCGTTCCTTCGCAGAACCCGCCATAACCTGCCTCGGACAGGTCGGCGATGAGGGAAGCTGAGCGCTTGAAGGACCTTGAGTAAGCTATCTCTTAGTGCTAAAAGCTTGATACTTGATGTACACGGAGTAGTGCATGACCCCTTTCGCCCTGACGCTCAATCCGATTCTACCGCGGCTGAGCCCCGCCTCGTCACGCATGGCCCCGATCGATCGGCGGGCGTGGGTCGGCGGCCTTTCCTTTGGCGTGCACGGGGTCCGGATCGGGATACGTGTCAGCGATCCGGGTGTCCTGCAGCGCGTGGCAGACTATTTGCCCCCCGGTTTCAGGGTGCTGCCGTCGGCGACGGTCGACCACCTTTATTCCATCTGGACCGGTGACGATCACTCAGGCTCCAGTGACGCCAGATTTCATCGACTCTATGCCGGCCGGCACGAAGTGGTACGGACCTTGACCATGGACGATCTCTTGGAGCATCTGGAGTCGTGCCTTCATCACACCGTCGCCGCGGGCGCTCGCCACAAGCTTTTCGTGCACGCAGGGGTCGTGGGATGGCACGGAAGGGCCATCGTGATACCAGGGGCGAGCTACAGCGGGAAATCCTCTCTCGTCGCAGAATTGGTACGCGCGGGAGCGACCTACTACTCGGACGAGTTTGCGGTATTCGATCGGCACGGGCGCGTGCATCCTTATCGACGACGGCTATCCCTGCGAACAGGCGGCACCAAGACACGTCATGCCGTCGAAGCTCCGGAGGGGCGCGCCGGGGCTCGATCGTTGCCCGTCGGATTGATCGCGATTACGGCATACCGACCGGAGGCGCATTGGTGTCCCGAGTCGCTTACTCCAGCGCAAGCCGTGCTCGCGCTTCTCAGCAACACCGTGGTGGCACGCATACGACCGCAGCTCGCATTGAGTACGCTGGGGCGCGTCGTACCGCGGGCGCTCGCGCTGGAAAGCAAACGTGGCGAGGCGCGCGAAACGGTCGCGCACCTGCTGCACGAGGTGGCGACGGCATCGAGGCAACCCGCGTACTGGCAAGGCCAGATCGCCGCGTAGGGCAACGTGGCTCTACGAGCAAGCTATCGAATGAGCAACTGACAGAAAGGAGCAGGTTATGAAACCGAAGGCACGACAAGAGCAACTCCTGGTTCAAGAGGTCGGTGACGAGCTGGTGGTTTACGACCAGGCGCGGGATGAGGCCCACCGGCTGAACCGGACGGCGGCGACCGTCTGGCGGCATTGTGACGGGCACAAGGAAGTGGTCGAGCTCACCGCTGTGCTCCGGCAGGAATTGGATCCTTGCGCCGACGAGGACCTCGTGTGGGTGAGCCTGGATCGGCTGGAAACCGCGCATTTATTCCAGGAGCCGATCGACTGTTCGGCGCAACAGAGGCGGAGCTCGCGACGCCGGTTCCTGGGAAAGGTCGGGCGCATCGGTATGCTCTCGCTCCTCCTGCCGGTGGTCGAATCGGTGGTGGCGCCTACCGCCGCCCAAGCTAGGAGTGGGCCCATCCTGCCAATCCCGCTTCCTAGACCCAGACCTAGACCTAGACCTTAGAGGTTTACCCACGCGTCAGAGGTTTACCCACGCGTCGCTGCGGCAGCGCCGGGATGAAACCGCGGCTTCGACCCCGGCCGGGGGGTGGGGTCGGATCGCGTCCCGAGACCGTTCCGCCTGCCCTTCCATCCCCGTGCGGGCTCGCCCGCGGTCGCGGGTCGAGCCATCACCTCTTGACGATCGGCATGACGAACAGGCGCCGTAGCAGCTCGCGTCCATACTTGAAGGACAATCGGATCGGCCGGACCAGATGGTATAGAGAAAACAGCGAGCGGGGCAGACGCACGAACCGATAGTCGAAGACGTTCGGCGTAATCGCATAGAGGTACTTCGGGTCCAGCCGGTCGCGCAGACGTTCCCGCACTTCCAGATGCAAGCGAGACCGCGTAAACAGCTCGGGTCGGCTGTAGCGGCCGGCGGCCCCGTAGCAAAGGCATTCCTTGATGTGGGTGACGACCGAAGCCAACTTCGGCACGGCGTGCATCTTTCGCGAGACCTTGTCCGGGAGGGTCACGTCGAGGACCTCGTGCACCGCACGAAGGCCCAGAAAGAAAATATACAAACACCCGAATCTTCTCGCTTCATCGATGGTCCGGTCCCAGTCCAGGCGCGCATGAGTCCGCACGAACTCCGCAATGTCGCAGAGCTTGGCCAGTTGAACGCGATTCGTCCCCACGTCCTTGGCGAGCTGCGCGCACAGGATGATCAAGCCATCCGATGGCGCGAAAGCAGGGATGACCGCGCCGGCTATGGCGATCGATGTGCGGCGGTTCCACAAGCGCTCGAAGCCTAGCTCGAAAGGCATGCCGCTATCCGTTATTCCCTGGTGCAAGTCCAGGGCAACGCGACCAGTGGCGTCCATGAAGCCGGTCTCCCAACCGTAATCGGATACGCGCCGCCACCCGTGGGCGATGAGAAGGTCCTGCGCACGAAAATGGAAATCCCACGCGTGTACCAATAGGTCGAGGTCGCTGAACTGCCGCAACGCAAGATTCTGGTAGACAGAAACGGCCAGAGCCGGACCCTTATAGGGGATAGCGGGGATCCCGTGGCTGTCGAACAGATCCATGAGTCTGATGAGCTCTCCAGCCAGGAACAGGTTGCGCGCAGCGTTTGCGTAGAAGGAAGACCGCAGCGTGTCCAAAACGCTTTCGGGAACGGCCCGCGGGAGGGGCGAGCTGAGGCCTAGGTAGAGAAGTGGTGTGGTGCCTTGTCGCCACGCCTTTCGAATCAGGTACGCCCAGTCGATATCCTTCGCGACCAAAATCCGTATTTTTTCACTCGTACCTGGGTCGATATGGGTCCTGGCGCAGCAGATCAACAGCTCGATCTCGGGGGGCGTGGCCATCGTGTCGGGATCGTAGGCCATCCTACGATGGAATGCGCCAACGATCCGAGAACCCCCGCTATCGATGTAGCGCGCCGTGTGCCTCGAAGAAATCCAGGACCGCGGTGTTCATGGGCGGCCAGTCTTTATGCTTGCCGGCGCCCTCGCAATAGAGCATCGGGACGCCGTTGGCACAGTTCGGATAGGCCACGCAGCCGTGGGCGTCTTTGGGACCCGGGGTGGGATCGCAGCGGTTGCACGCCGCCCACCAGCGGGCGGCCTCGGCCCCGTAGCCCGGAAACACCGTGTCGTTCTGGCTGTGTATCACCATGACCGGCAATGGCTCGGGACAACTCTGCTCGGCCAGGTCCTTGCCGTTCACGCCCGCGGCGCTGGGGGCGATGGCGTCGGCGGTGCCCCGCGTCTTGGCCAAAAAGGCGATGGCGTCGGCGGCCATGCCGCCGTCGGACTGACCGGTGAGGTAGATGCGGGTCTCGTCGATACACCATTTCCCGGCGACGAGCGCGGGGATCGTCGCCAACTCCTCCAGCACCGGGAGGGACAGGCGCAGGTGGTCGGGATAGGCCACGATGAAGCCGCGCGCCGTGGCCTCGGTGGTGAGACCGGTGAGCCCCTCGGTCTCGTAGCGGTTGTTTCCGGCCGCGGCGTACACGACCAGGAGCGGATGGCCGATGGTCGGGTCATAGTTCGCCGGTGTGCGAACATTGAACGGCACCTCTTTCGAAGTCGACTCGTGGTTCGTGATCCCCGCCGCCCCCGGGCGTGAGCCCGGCTCACAACGGGGCGTCTTGGCGTCGTGCCGATAGACGGCCGTACCCATCTGAACCGGCTCGCTGCACGCGCAGAGGAGCGTGACGGCGCAAAGGGCGACGGGGCGGCACAGTCTCGGGCGCGTGGGCGTCATGAGCGAGCTTATCCGATGGATCCAGGATGCCACCCCTGCGGCACGGCACTACCGCTGAACTACAGGCATTACATCACAGGCGGGGCAGGAATTGAATCACAGGCGGCAGAGATCGCAAGGGCGGGGCGGACGGACGTCCCTCGACCCGCCCGAACTATCTCGGCGGCGGCCCGAAGTAGAGATCGTCGTAAGGCGGCTCCAGGGGCGCGGTCGGCGGTTCGGTGCCGGGCGTCGAATTACACGTCCACACCTTGACCTGGCAGTTGCCGCCCGCGCTCGCGCATTGCGCGAGCGCTCGGTTCTCGGCGGTGGTCCGGGTGTAGTCGCTGCCGGCGCCGGCCGCGGCGTTCGGGCCGGTCGCGTAGGCCCCGCAGCCGTCCACGAACTCGAGCACCAGCGTACAACC
>JBQTJM010000129.1:0-8017 GCA_052387115.1 Gammaproteobacteria bacterium
ACCGCGCCGCCGACCTTGTAGACCTTCACGGGGAGGTCCCTGCACGCAGAGGTCCCTTCACGCGGAAATCAAGGGGGGCACCGCGCCCTCAGTGGCGCCGGGCGAGCCCTCGGAGCTTCCGGTACAAACCGCGCTGGCCGCGCTCCGCGAGGTAGCCCGGCACTACGCTCTCGACCGCCGTGGGCGTGATGCTGAGACTCAGAAGCCCGTTCTCGCCGCCGCACACGCTGTCGACCTGTAGCGATCGATGGTTGTCCAGGGACAGCGGTTTGCCGGGCACGCGCTCCAGGATCTGCGCCTGCAACAGCGACAGGCGCGCATTCAAAGGCAGGACATAACGCCGAAGCTTGAGACACTGCGCCGTATAGGCCACGAGCTCGGCGAGCGTGTAGCTCTTCGGTCCGCAGAGGTCATAGCGCCGCCCGTAGGTGGCGGGATCGGTGAGGCAGAAGGCCAGGGCCTCGACCACGTCCCCGATATACACCGGCGCGAAGCGCGCGTGCGGGCAGCCGAGCGGAAACACCAGTGGGGCGAATCTCAGCAAGCCTGCGAAACGGTTGAAGAAGGCATCGTCGGGCCCGAAGATGACCGAGGGCCGGAAGCTCGTCACCCGGAAGTCCTCGGCGGCGGCGGCATGCACCAGGTCCTCGGCCTCACCCTTGGTACGCTGGTAGTGGCTCGGGCCGGAGCGTGCGTCGGCGTTCAAGGCGCTCATGTGCAGGAGCCGCGGGATGTGGTTGGCCCGGCAGGCCGCGATGAGCTTGCGGGAAAGCTCCACATGGGCCTCGCGGAAGCCGCTGCCGTCGTCCCCCCGCTCGTTCAGGATCCCGATGAGGTTGACCACGGCGTCGCAGCCGCGCAGCTCGCGCTGCAATACGGAGGGATCGTGGACATCGGCCTCGACGAGGTCCAAGGTCGGGATCACCAGGAGGTCGCGGTGACGCTCGCGGCGGCGCGTGAGCACCTTGAGCCGATAGCGCTCCTTGGTCAGGCGGCTCGCCAGGTGGCGCCCCACGAACCCGGTCCCGCCGAGGATGGCGATGGCCTTGATCATATCAACCGTAGACACCGGCCGGGGTCCCGGAGCAAGCGAGTTGGGGTCCGCCCTTGGGGCGGGCGGGTACCCTTCCGAGGCGTGCGGTCACGGTGGTCACGGGCCGGCCCATGCGCCACTCGTACACGGTGGCGTAGAAGAAAAGGTTGCGGACATAGCGGCGCGTCTCGCGAAACGGGATGGTCTCGACCCAGAGCTCGGCATCCATGCAGCCGGCCTGGGGGCGCCACCGCTCGACCCGGCCCGGCCCGGCATTATAGGCCGCGGCCATCATGGCGAGGTTGCCGCGGTAGCGGTTCAGCATCTCGCGCAGATACTGGGTGCCCAGGCGCACGTTGGTGGGCGGGGCCAGGATGGCACGCTCGCCGCCCAGCGCCACCCCGGCGTGTCGGGCCGTGCTGCGTGCCGTGGCCGGCATGAGCTGCATGAGCCCCAGGGCCCCCGCGCTCGAGCGCGCCTCGACGTGAAACGCGCTCTCGGCACGGATCACCCCGAAGACGAGCGCCGGATCGAGCCTCTGCCGCCTGCCGTTGTCGCGCACCAGATCGTTGAAGGCCATGGGGAAGCGCAGCTCCAGATCGTCGTAGAGCTTGGCCTTTCCGAGGGCCGAGATCACCTGGTCGAACCAGCCCCAGCGCTGCGCATAGGCAGCGGCCAAGAGGATGTGTGACGGCGCCATCTTCGCGACCGCATGGTTCCACTCCGCGCGCGCCTCGCTCGGGTAGCCGGCCAGGTCCAGCTCGCGCGCACGGACGATGGCCGGCTGGGAAAACAACCAGCGTTCGTCGGCGGCGTGCACTTGTGTGGGACGGTCGTTCATGCGGTAGGGGATCCCCAGGCGATCGGCGGCGGCGAAGCCGTAGTAGTCGCGCTCCCGGGCCAGCTCCCGATACAGGGGCTCGGCCGCCGCGCGCCGGCCGCTCAGCTCCAGCGAGCGGGCGCGCCAGTAGCGCCAGCGGAGCGGCGTCATCTCCGGCGCCGGTTCCTGCTCGGTCCAGCGTGCCAGGGTCGCGAAATCACGCGCCAGGATGGCATAGCGCAGGCGGGCGCGCTGCACCTCGGCATCGGCGGCGCTCGCGCCCACCTTGTCGAGCCAGGTCTTGGCCGAGGGGCGGTCCTGATCGACCGCGGCGAGCGCCAGGGCCCGCCACACCTCGGCCACCAGCCGGGGCGAGGACAATTGCCGGCGCTGGAGCTCGGCGTGTGCCCGGTCCACGTCGCGCTTGGCCAGGCGTACGATGGCGTGGGCCGCGACCTCGCGGGCGCGCTCGTCGTTGCGCCGGAGCTCCGGGCGGCCCAGGGCACGGGTCGGATTCACGTGGGCCTCCAGCCACAGTTTGCCCCACGGGCGGTCGGCGACCGGCAACTCCGACGACAGGTGCTGCGCGAGCCCCGGCTGTCCCTGTGCCATGGCCAGCCGCAGGCGTTCCCACACGAGCTCGCGGGTCAGGAGGCCCTGGCGTTTGAGCCAGGCGAAGGCCGGCTCGCAGGATTCGGGCTGCGAGGTCCCGGTGAGCCACAGCGTTCGGGCCTCCTCCGCCACGCCCGACTCGCGCCCGGTCACGATGCGGGCGTATACCTCGTAGCAACGCATCCCGACTTCTTCTTGCGGGCGGTAGAAGGTCAGGAATTCCGGCCAGCGCCCTTCCTTGGCCAGGCGTTCGAGCCAGGCCCTGCGCAGCCGCGCCGCCAGGATGGAATCGGGATAGGCCTCCACGAACGCCGAGACCTCATGGGGCGCCAGGCGCGCCAGGTTCGGGCGTAGCTGGTAATAACGCAGGTAGGGATACAGGACGTAGTCCCGAAGCCGGGCGGTGAGGGCCTCGAAGCGGCTCATCTGGCCCATGCGCAGCGCCATGCGGGCCTCGCGAAACTGGCGGCGCTCGGCGGGCACCTCCCCGGCGGGGACCGCGCCGGGAACGAGCACCGCGACCAGCGCCGCCGCCGCGATCCACTGCGTCCGTGCCGGGAGGCGGCGGCGTTCCGGCGAAGGCAGGGGTCTTGGCCGCATATGGAATAATTGTGGTGTGAAATCGCGCAATGCACAACCGGCGCGAGCGCGCCGGTAAGCTAGCTAGTCCAGGTGGCCAGGAATAGCCGCGTCATTCCCGCAGGGAATGCCGGAATCCAGGCACAGGGATGTGGCCGCGCATCGATGCCATCCTTGGCCACTGGACCCCGGCAATCCCTGCCGGGGTGACGGATCCACGCTGGTCGACGTGACTGGCCGTTAGCCCAGGTTGCGAAAACACCGTTCCGCATGGACCTGCCTTCCCTGATCGCCTATCTCTCCCTCGGCGCCGCGGCCGGCGTCCTGGCCGGTCTCTTCGGGCTCGGGGGCGGGATCGTGATCGTTCCGGCCCTGTTCTTCCTCTATCTCGAGCAGGGCTTCCCGGCCGAGCTGTGCATGCATCTCGCGGTCGGCAGCTCACTCGCGACCGTGGTCTTCACCTCCCTTACCTCGGCCACCGCCCATCACCGCCACGGCGCCGTCCGGTGGCCGGTGGTGCGGCGCCTGTGGCCCGGGATCGTGGCGGGCGCGGCGCTCGGGGCGCTGCTCGCCGAGCACACGCCGGGCCGGTTCCTGCGGGTCTTCTTCGGCGTCTTCGAGCTCCTGGTCGCGGCCCAGCTCGCGCTGGCCCCGCGGCCGGATGCCCATCGCGATTTGCCAGGGCCAGGGGGGATGTGGGCTATCGGCATGGGGATCGGTGCGCTCTCTACCCTGCTCGGGATCGGCGGGGGGACGCTCACCGTGCCGCTCCTGGTCTATTGCAACGTCCCCATCCACCAGGCCGTGGGCACCTCGGCGGCCTGTGGCCTGCCCATCGCGCTCGCCGGGGCCATCGGCTTCGTCCTGGCCGGCTGGGGCGAACCCGGCCTGCCGGCCGGGAGCAGCGGCTACGTCTACTGGCCCGCCGTGGCGGCCGTGGTGGCCGGGAGCGCCTTCCTCGCCCCCCTCGGCGCGCGCCTCGCCCACTCCTTGCCGGTCGCGACCCTGCGCCGGGGGTTCGCGGCGGTGGTCGCGCTCATCGGCCTCAGGATGGTGGTGTAGCGGGTTCGATCCAGGCGCGCTTGGCCCGCGTCTCTGGCAGAGTTGAGCGCGGGTATGCTCGTGCCCAGGGATTGAAGCAGGAAACTCGGTCGCTACCCGCGCCCGCTACTCGGGAACACACGTCGCCATCGCTTTGTCGTAAGCCTCCCGTTGTTCCATTCTCTTTATGAGGCATTCCCATTGTTCGGTAGTGTATGCCGTCCCTCTGTTACGGCATTCGTCGAGAATCTTCGTTCGAGTCGCGTCGGTTAACTTAAGCTGATCGGATCTCATATTCGTCGCTTCCTTGCACAATGATACCTGCTCACTGCATGCCGAGAGCCCGAGAGAAACAAGCAACACCACGGTACACCCTACTTTGGTCGTCATCGAGATCAATGCCTCTCTTGTCTATTGAATATGAAATGGAAGGTCTCACTCATGAGCCCGCGCCGCCCGTAGGTCGAGGTCCAAGGCGTCGTGCGGTAGTTTACAGGCAAACGGCGTTACCCGCGTACTCTAGCGCGACATAGTATAGTAAAGGGCAAAACGAAGGAGCTTATAGGGGCAAGTCTGCACGTCTTGGAGACGGCAAAGGATCGAGCCCACCCCGGATATGCGCTTGGTGCACTTTAACACCCCCCGACCGCTCGAACCAAAGCCGCGTCGGTCAGCCGGGCTCCTGGAACCCATCGCCAGATGCCGAAGCGTTGGACGGTTTTACAGCGGCTTTGCGTGCTTGGATCTCCTCGCATTGCTGGTTCCAACGCTCGTAGGCACGTTCGTAATACACCCACACGCACGGATCGCAACCACCTTCACAGCATTCCCCGGGCAGCGGTCGCGCCGGCGGCGGGGGCATATCGGGATCGGCGGCACCTAGCGCAGCATCGCTGTTAGGCGATAACTCGCGGTTCATGCTGCAAATACCCTAGCCCCTAACGCGGTTGTATCAGCCAGTCAATTGATTATACACGGCGAGGAAGCCTGCAATGATGCTTGACCAGCGCTACGATTCGTGACCCTGCCAACAAATTGTAATCTCATCATGGAGGTAATACAAGTATTTAAGTATTACATGAACTGTTTCAAGGGGCATCCGCATCGTCCGCCTGCGCGACTCCTCCCTGGTCGCCCGCAGGATCGCGGTCAGCCGCCGGCTCGTCTGCTGCAGCCCCGAATACGCACGGCGCGCTGGGCTGCCCGAGACGATCGAGGCGCTCGCCCGCCATGCCTGTATCGGTTGGCCAACCTCCCCGCGAGCCACCTCTGGCAGTTTGAACCGCGCACGCCCGCCGGCGAGGTACGCTCGACGGTGGTTCGGAGCCGAATCGTCGTGAACAACGGCGAGGCCATGCGGGACGCGGCGATCGCCGGACTCGGGCTCGCCGTGGTTCCCATCTTCATCATCGCCCAGGCACTCAAGCGCGGCGAGCTCATCGATGCGCTGCCGGGCGTGAGGCCGGTCGCGGACACGATATATGCCCTCTATCCTCAGACGCGCCATCTTTCGCGGAAGGTCCGCGCCGTCATCGATCACCTGGTCGATGAGCTTGGGGGTGTGCCGCCCTGGGAACGGGAGTTAAACTAGCTAGACGCGCCTCACCGGGATCGGGCGCGCCCATGGGCGGACGGAATGCGTTCCGGTTCATTGCATTGCGACCCTTCCAAGTACCTGGACTCGACTATGGAGGGGCGTTCGAAAAAACAAGACATCTATTTCGGCGAGACGCCGTTGTCAGCCGCGAGGGCTGAGAGTAGACTCTTTCCCAACTCAGCGGCGGCGCCACTTATCCTTGGCGCCGAGCCTGTTCGAGGGCGTGACATGGGCTGCCATCCGCCCCGGATCAGGGGCACCAACAGGCGCGGAGGCGGCTCACGCACGCGGAGGCCTTGGCACGACGGAGAGACCCACTGAGAGGTTGTGAACCACGGAGTAACTTATGCAGTCGGCAAACGAAACGAAGTCAGTCAAGACGCTGCGCTGCATCCAGCGTAGCGTGGGTCGTCATTGGGTAGGTAACGGGTTCCCCGTGCGGACGCTGTTTTCATACCCCAATCTGGGTCCGGTGCTCAGTCCGTTCCTGCTCCTCGATTACGCCGGCCCGATGGAATTCGCCTCGACGCCCGAGCGCCTCGGCGTCGGCGAGCACCCGCATCGCGGGTTCGAGACGGTGACCATCGTCTACGCGGGCGAAGTGGAGCACCGCGACTCCTCGGGCGGCGGAGGGCGCATCGGTCCGGGCGACGTGCAGTGGATGACCGCAGCATCCGGCCTGGTACATGAAGAGTTTCACGGACGCGATTTCGCGCGACGCGGCGGGATGTTCGAAATGGCGCAGCTTTGGGTGAACCTGCCCGCCAAGGACAAGATGGCGCCACCACGCTACCAGGGCATTTTGGACAGCCAGATCCCCGCCGTGAGTCTGCCCAACGGCCAGGGAACCGTGCGCGTCATTGCAGGCCAATTCGCGGGGGCGAAGGGGCCGGCCAAGACCTTCACGCCCATCCACGTGTGGGATCTGCGCCTGACGAGTGACCAACGCCTGGACCTTGCCGTACCCAACGGTTACACAACGGCGCTCGTGGTGCTCAAAGGTGCTGTGCGCGTGAATGGCTCCGAGGCCATCGAAGCGGCGGAGGTTGGTCTGTTTGACCGCGCCGGGGAAACCATTTGCATTGACAGCGCAAAGAGCGCGACGACACTGCTGCTCAGCGGCGAGCCGATTGACGAACCCATCGTCGGGAGCGGGCCGTTCGTCATGAACACCCCAGAGGAAATTCGCCGGGCGATGGCGGATTACCAGAGCGGCAAGATGGGACGCTTGTCATGACCGTGCGTAACGAGCCGCCCATCATCCGATAGTCGGGAAACGAGCGGTCCGAACACCCGAATCATCGATCTCAATAAGCATACGGTGATCCCCGGGCTCAATGACTCGCATACGCACCTCATCCGTGGCGGTCTCAACTTCAACATGGAGCTGCGCTGGGACGGCGTGCCCTCCTTAGCCGACGCGCTACGCACGTTACGCGCGAGCAGGTCCGACGCACGCCGCCGCCTCAGTGGGTGCGTGTAGTCGGCGGTTGGTCCGAATTCCAGTTTGCGGAACGGCGCATGCCGACACTGGAAGAAATCAATGCGGCGGCACCGGATACGCCCGTGTTCATCCTCCATCTGTACGACCGCGCGCTGCTCAATCGGGCCGCGTTGAGGGCGGTCGGTATACCAAGGACACGCCAGACCCGCTGGGCGCCGAGATCCAGCGCGATAAACAGGGTAATCCGACGGGCGTCCTCATCGCGCGGCCGAATGCCATGATTCTCTATTCCACGCTTGCCAAGGGCCCGCAGCTCAGCTTCGAAGATCAACTCAACTCCGCGCGCCATTTCATGCGTGAGCTCAACCGCTTTGGTCTCACCAGCATCATCGACGCGGGTGGCGGCTACCAGAACTACCCCCAAGATTATCAAGTGATCGAGGAGCTGCACCGCCGCAGCCAGCTCACTCTGCGCATCGCCTACAACCTCTTCACGCAGCGCCCGAAGCAGGAATATCAGGATTTCGCCTCTTGGGTGAAAATGACGCAGTCGGGGAAAGGCGACGACTTCTACCGGTGAATGGCGCCGGTGAGATGCTGGTCTATTCAGCGTCCGATTTCGAGGATTTCTTGGAACCTCGCCCTGAGCTTGCGTCCTCAATGGAAGACGAGCTTTACAAGGTCGTGCGTTTGCTCGTTGAACACCGATGGCCATATCGCCTGCATGCGACCGACGATGAATCCATCGATCGATTCCTCAAGGTCTTAGAGCGGGTCAATCGTGACGTTCCCTATGGTGGCCTGCGCTGGTTCTTTGACCATGCGGAAACGGTCACGCCGCGCAATCTAGAGCGAATCAAGGCGCTCGGCGGTGGTGTGGCGATCCAGCAT
>JBQTJM010000130.1:0-6430 GCA_052387115.1 Gammaproteobacteria bacterium
TCGAAGGTGAACATGTGATAGTGATAGCCGAGCGTGATGTAGTGCATGATGAACGGGATCTGATCGGGATACTCCCGCATCACCCGCCGGGTGAAGACGCGGCTCGCCATCTTGTAGTGCTCCGGGAAGGTCGCCATGACACTCTGCTGCTGGCGGTACTGGGATCGGATCGACGCGAGCGTGATCTGCCCGCTCATCCACTTGGAGGTCAGGTTCCTCACGCCGGAGGCCAACAGGAAGAACAGCCGCCGCACACGCTCCCCGAGCGCCGTCGGATGTCCCATCCGGGAAAACATCTCGATGGCGCGGCGGAAATACGCGTCCGGGTCATAGAGCGTGCGGATCACCCGGAGGTGCCCTTCCAGCAACTGCTTTCTCGGGATGATCGTCACGATGTTGGTATAGCCGGAGCCGAGGGTGCGTTCTTCGTCGCCCGTCATGTCCTCGATGAGGCGCCCGCTGTGCTTCATGCGCGTGTAGAGCGGCGTTCCAGGCAGGGCCACCAAGGGCCCGATCATGGCGTTCGGGATCGCCGCATCGGTGATGAACTCGATCTGGCGATCGAAGATATCCGCCGTGTCGCTGTCGAAGCCGACGATGAAGGAGCCATAGGTCAAGAGGCCCGCGCCCTGGATCTCCTTCATCCGGTCGACCAACGAACCCTTCATGTTTTGGAACTTGCGCGTCTCCTTCAGGCTCTCGATCGAGGGTGTTTCGATCCCCATGAAGACCCAGATGAAGTTGGCCTTGACGAGGAGGTCCATCAACCCGGCATCATCGGCGAGATTGACCGTGACCTCGGTACCGAAGAAGAACGGGTGCTTGCGTCGCGCATTCCATGCGGCCAGCTCGACCAGGAACTTCTTGGCCTCCTTCTTGTTACCGATGAAGTTGTCATCGACGATGAAGATCACCCCGCGGAATCCGGTCTCGTAGATCGCGTCCAGCTCGGTCAGCATCTGGGCGGGGGTCTTGGTCCGGGGCCTGCGCCCGAACATCACGGTGATGTCGCAGAACTCGCAGAGATAGGGGCAACCGCGCGAGAACTGCACCACCAGCATGGCGTAGTAATCGAGGTTCAAGAGATCGAAGCGTGGTACCGGGGTCTTGGTGACATCGGGCTTGTCGTGCGTCGTGTACACCGGTTTGTAACTCCCGCGTTCCAGGTCCTCGAGGAACTCCCGCCAGGTGATCTCCCCTTCGTTCAGGACTTGCACGTCGCAATGCGGGACACACTCTTCGGAGCAGGCGGTTGGATAGGGGCCGCCGAAGACCACCAGCTTGCCGGCCGCCCGGCAACGCGCGGCGACCCGGAACAGTGAGGACTTCTGCGTGAGCATGGCCGACAGGCATACCACGTCGGCCCATTCCAGGTCGGCATCCTCCAAGTCCTCGCAGTTCAGGTCGACGAGGCGAAACTGGTAGCCCTCGGGCGTCATCGCCGCGATGGTGATGAGCCCGAGCGGCGGCATCGCCGCCTTCTTGCCGATTAGCGGGAGATAATACTGGGAGCCCCAGTAGGTCGGCGGGAACTTGGGATAGACCAACAAGATGTTCTTGTAGTTGTCGTTCATGCGGGTGCCTCCTCACGCCCGGACCGGCGGGGCAGGGTCCGGTTTGCCACCGGCGAGTATAGGCAATCCGGCCCCCCCATGCCAATGGTGGTCACGGGATCCGGAGGCGCCGGCCACGGATGATGAAACGCCCCGGCGAGCACACAGGTGACCCCGCGGCGGTGTCGGCCACTCACCGTTTCGGTAGGGCGCTGCGGTGCTACACCCCGAGCCCTAGCTGGTACTTGGCTTGTCACCCGATTTGTAAGAAAATCCGATAGTTGGGTTACTGGCACGGGCACAGGCACTACGGTGGTTCCGGAATCACGACCGAGCGACGAGGACATCGCCCTGTTCCGCGAGGCGGTCGGGACGGTGAGACCGGTGCGCCCGGACGTTTTACCCATCGAGCGTCCGCGGCCCGAGCCCATCCCGGTGCAGGCGCGTCAAGAGACCCAGCGGGTGTTGCGGGAGTCACTGTCGCGCGGCCCGGAGGACGACGAGGTCGAGACCGGTGAAGAGCTGCTGTACTCGGCACCCGGCGTGGGCCCCGAGGTCTTGCGCCGCCTGCGCCGCGGCCAGCTCAGCATGCAGGGCCGGCTGGACCTGCACGGCATGAGCGTCCCGGAGGCCAAGGACGCCGTGGCGCGCTTCCTTTACACGTCCCGCAGCCGCGGGCTGCGCTCGGTCCTCATTATTCACGGCAAGGGTCTCGGTTCCCACCAGAAGCGGCCCGTGCTCAAGGGCAAGCTCAACCAGTGGCTGGCGCGCCGCGCCGAGGTCCTGGCGTTCTGTTCGGCGCGCGGAGTGGACGGGGGAACGGGTGCCGTCTACGTCCTGTTGAGGCGCTAGCCATCCGGCTTCCCGCTGGGCCAGTGGTGCCACCTCTCCGCCGCAGACCCCGGCGTTACCACAGGGACGGCCGGCCGGGACGCCCCCCGAGAGCTGCGCTCAGCCGTCGTGGCTACCGAGGAAACGATAAACCAGCCCGCCGAGGATGCCCCCGACGATCGGTGCAACCCAGAACAACCATAACTGAGCCAAGGCCCAGTCGCCGACGAATACGGCAACGCCGGTGCTGCGAGCGGGGTTAACCGAAGTGTTGGTCACCGGAATGCTGATCAAATGGATGAGGGTCAGCGCCAAACCGATGGCGATGGGGGCAAAGCCCTGCGGCGCCCGAGCGTCGGTCGCGCCGAGGATCACGACCAGAAACATGAGCGTCATGACCACTTCTGTCACCAAGGCCGCAACCAACGAATAACCTCCCGGCGAGTGTTCGGCGTAGCCATTCGACGCGAAACCGGCAGTGACGTCGAAACCCACCTTGCCGCTGGCGATGAGGAAGAGCACCCCGCCGGCCGCGATGGCGCCCAGCACCTGGGCCACGATGTAAGGGCCCAGGTCCTTGGCGGGAAAACGCCCGCCTACCAAGAGGCCCACGGACACCGCCGGGTTGAGGTGACAGCCCGAGATGTGACCGATCGCGAATGCCATTGTCAGAACGGTCAGGCCAAACGCGAAAGAAACGCCCAATAGACCAATCCCCACGTCGGGAAATGCGGCCGAGAGTACCGCGCTTCCACATCCTCCCAGAACCAGCCAAAACGTACCGACGAACTCCGCGGCGAGTTTCTTCATGATACGGTCTCCTGTCTGTCGTTGATTGGTATCGTAGACTGGGCCGAGGAACGAAACCCAGCAGCGACGCGGCATCTGCTGGGATCCGCTGCGCTCGTCCCAGCCTACGCGGTTGCAACGGTCCCGGTTCATCACCGGTTCCCGCCCCATACGCCGGCTCGATCCGCGCCTGCGCGGGCGTCTGGCAATGAAATTCTAGCGGCATCCCCCTGGCGCGTCTATCTACAGCGATCGACTGCGCGATCGTTGGTATCGTCATGTTGCCAGACCGCGGGGTCCACCCGGTAATAGTCCCGTAATGTCGCGTACAACGTCGGGTGCTGTTCACACAGGGGTCCCGGCCGCTCGAAGAAACACTCTGTAGCCGAGGCGAAGAACTCGCCCGCATCCTCGGCACCATAGGGATCGATGAGCGTCGCCTCGCCCCGCGTCACCTTCTCCCGTAGTGCCCGGTATTCAGCCCCGAGCACCTGTGCCCAGACATCATATCGGGCCCTGGCACCGAGCACCGGTATTCCGTCCGCGATTCCGTCCTCCTCGTCGAGCTGGTGGGCAAATTCGTGGAGCACGACGTTCTCACCGCGATCGCGATCCCGCTCATCGGGCTCTACCTCGTCCCAGGAGATGATCACCCGGCCCACCTCCCAGGACTCACCGATGCGGGGCTCCCGCCACGACGTGTGCACCCCGGCTTCGTCCACAATCTCGCGGTTCACGATAAAGGCCGAGGGGTATACCAGGATCGAGCGCAACTTCCGATAATAATCGGTCTTGCGGTTCAGTATGAGCAGACAGGCCTGAGCGGCGATGAGCACCCGCATGGCATCGGTGATCTCCAACCCACCGCAGCCAAAGAAGCGCTTTTCGGCGAGAAAGATCGAGATGTGCCCCCGCAAATCCTTCCTGATCCGATCCGGGATACGCGGGTACAGGCGCAGCCGTTGGATGAGGATCCTCTCCCACTCTGTGGGAAAAGGCGCGTTTCGCAGCCGCTCGCGACGCCGTGCCCTGAACGCAGGCCGGACCAGGAGCACCGTGGCCGATAGCACCGCGACCAGGAGCAAAGCGATCAACGGTTCCATGCGGAAGGGGGATGATCACTCGCCTTCGATCCCGTGGATGGGCCGCACACAGGCCCAGTGCTTGCAGCTCGGGCACTGCCAGTGCACGGCCTTGGCGAGGAAGCCGCAATGGCGGCACTTGTAGCCGAAACGATCGCGCATGAGGCCGGACGTGAACTGCTTCACGATCTCCAGATGTTCGCGGCCGGGGCGGTGAGGACTCGCGAGCAGGTGGTCCAGTAAGCGGTCCAGACCGCGCAGGGAGGGTCGTTTGCGCAGCTCGCGGCACAGGTACTCGATGGCCGCTTCCGACGCCTCTTGTGCGGCGAGGATCTCCGACAGCAGGAGCACCGGCGTGATCCCCGCGTGCTTGGGGCCGAGCGATCGGAGGTGCTCGGCGAACTCGCCGAGACGCCCGAGGGCCCGGTAGCACAGCATGAGCGGCGGCAGCGCCTCGACCAGAAAATCGGGGTCCTGCTTCTCTATTCGCTGGTAGGCCGCGAGCGCCTCGGCCGGCCGCCCCGCCGCCATCGCGAGCCGTCCCTCCATCAGGTTGGAACGAACGCAATCCGGATCGGCGAAGCGCGCCTCTTGCAAGCTCTCGGCGGCCTTTTCACCGTCCCCGCGCGCGAGATGCCGTTCCGCTTTTTCGCAGTGGTATTGGGCGATCATGGGCCGCGTGTCGTCACCGCAGCGCGAGCGCAGATCCGTGGCGCAGGCGATGGCCGTGTCCCAATCCTGCTCCTGCTGGTAGATGTCCATGAGATGACCCAAGGTCTTTCGCACCTGGACCTTGGCCTCCAACAGCTCCTTGAACAGCCCTTCAGCGCGATCCATTAGGCCGGAGCGCATGTAATCCATGCCCAGCTCCTGGACCGCGAGCCAACGTTGCTCGGACGTCAGGGCGGGCCGCGCGATGAGGTTCTCATGGATGCGAATGGCCCGGTCGACCTCGCCGCGGCGCCGAAACAGGTTGCCGAGCGCGAGATGGGTCTCGACGGTTTCGCTCTCGACCTCGAGCATCTGCAGGAACACCTCGATGGCCTTGTCGGGCTGTTCGTTGAGCAGATAATTGAGGCCCCTGACGTAGCTCGGCCCGAGCTGGGGAACAAGTCGTGGAGCGGTGCGGCGTGCCAGATACCAGCCCGAGGCGGCGGCGATCGGTAACAGCAACCAGAAGAGCCCGGACAGGTAGTCAGCCGGCATCCTTGACCGCCGCCGCGGACAGCGCCGTCTGTCGCTCGATCTTCTTCAGGGTACTATTGAGCTTGGCGATCTTGCGGCGCTGGCTGTTGAGGATCCAGAGATTCATCGACCCGCCCAAGAGCGCCCCGACGAGCAAGGTCACGGCCACGACCAGAGACAAGGGCGGCTGTACGGTCCCCCAGTAGTAGTCCACCGTGACCGTCTGGCCGTTGTTGATGTGGAACGCCGCAGCAACGGGCACCACGAGCACGAGAAGGAAGATCAGTTTCAAGACGAGGCGCATAGGCCCTCCTCAAGAAAATAGGGGTCAGACTGATATTTATTGACGACCGTTCATACGTTGCACCGAGTGTTCGGTGGAATAAATATCAGTCTGACCCGTATTTCTCCCTATTTTCTTTTCTGGCCTTGGCGCCCGTTGACCCTTTCGCGCAGTTGCTTGCCCGGTTTGAAGTGTGGGACGTGTTTCGCCGGCAGCGAAACCGGCTCACCGGACTTGGGATTGCGTCCGACTCGGGCCGGGCGATAGTGGAGGGAGAAGCTGCCGAACCCCCGGATCTCGATACGTTGTCCCAAAGACAGGGCGTGGGCCATGTGTTCCAGCATCGATTTCACGGCCAACTCGATGTCCTTGCTCCCTAGCTGGGTCTGTTTGCGCGCCAGCGATTCGATGAGCTCTGATTTTGTCATATGCGCTATCGATCCCTATGGAACACAGGATGACCGGTGCGGGCCAGTAATTCCTTGGGGTCCCCCGTGATAGCCCGCGAAGGGAAATTAGGGTCAGACTGATATTGATTGACGACCGTTCGTACGCTGCGGCGAGTGTTTCGGTGGAATAAATATCAATCTGACACATTTCCCCTCAGAGGTTGAGAAAAAACCTACTGCGCTCGGTCTCGCGTTACATCCTCGGTGCGCCAAGCACGGCCACTCCCTGGCCCTGGCTTCCCGGCGGTGCTCGGAATC
>JBQTJM010000131.1:0-11288 GCA_052387115.1 Gammaproteobacteria bacterium
GACACGAAGGTCTTGATGGCCTCCCCGGCGGGTGAGCTGGGCCGATCGAGCGCCCCGATGATGCCCAAGATCGCCTCCTCCAATTGCTCGGGGGTGTGCCGGTGTTGTTCAAGCCAGGACAGCGACGCATCGAAGTCGTCCAGGGTCTCCCCGAGCCTGGGGTCCCGGTACGAGTAGAACCGGAACGCCCCGGTGTCGCCGTCATAGCCGGCCCCGGAGCCGTAGGCGCCGCCCTGTTCACGGATGACGCGGTGCAAGTAGCCGTTTTGCAGAAAGCGCCCCAAAACCGACAGCGGCGCGGCGTCGGGATGCCCGACCGGGACCGCGGGGTAGGCGCGGGCGCAGAAGCTGGTCTCGGTGCTCGTGAGCCAGGCCTCGTGGACCCGCTGCCCCGTACCCGGCGCGGTTGGGATCGACGATGGCGCTTTTTCCCCTGGAGCTTTGTTGTCTTGTCCCCCGAGGCTCGCGATGGCCGCCACGGCACCCGCGATGTCCTCGTGATAGCGAGCTTCGCTGACGACCAGGAGGCGCCGTGGGGCGCTCTGGACGCGGTCGTGCAAAGCTGCGAGCGACGCACCGAGCTCGGTCAGCCGGGCCTTATCACAGAGCCCCTGGTCCAAGGCCTTGAGTGCTTGAAGTGCCGGCAGGCCGTCCCAGCGCTGGGCCAGCGCCGCGGCGGGTCCGATGCCGGCGCTGGCGGCCGCCATCGCCAGCGCGTGGCCGTGGTCGGTCACCGAGGACTCGCGGCCGGCGCGCATCTGGGCGACGAGGTCCCGCAATCGCTCCAGCTCGTCGAAGCGCGCGCGCGAGAAGGTCTCGGCTAGGAGCTGTGCCAGGGCCGCTTGGTTGCGCGCCAGGCAGTTCGCGGACAGCCGGAACAGGGCTCCGGCGGAGTCGAGATCATCGACACTGGCCCGCACCGAGCACTGCGCGCCTACCCCGCCACTGACCGCCGCCTGCCGCGCCTGGGCCTCCCGGTAATCCCGCTCCCCGCAGCCGACCTCGCAGAGGCAGCTCGCATAGAGGCGCAGGCGCTCCAGCTCGCGTGGCGCCAGCGCCGGGACCTCGACGCACAGATCGAGGTACACGATCCCGTTGGTACCTCGGTCGAACCAGGTCACGGGGAGACCGGCTATATCGCTGTCGCGCGAGGTCGGGACGCGAATGTCGGACGGCACGTCGGCGATGCAAACGCGCGGGAGCACGTTGGCGTCCTCCGGGCTGCTCTGCCGCGCCGCGAGCGCGGCGCTCTCTGCCATGATGCGCTCGAGGTCGGACTCGCGCAGCGCCGCCCGGACGTGGGCCAGGCGCTCGCTGGTGGCTTGGGCCTGGCGGGCGTTCAGGCCGGTATCCGGCGTCATGACCACGCGTACCCGGTGGGGGTTGTCCAGGAGCCAGCGGCGCGCCAGGCCCGGCACGAAACCCGGGTCACGGGCGTCGGCCCGCAGGTCTTCGATGACCGCATCGAGGTCGAGGGCCGCGATCGGATCGCCACCGTGCATGGCCATGGGGATGGCGCTGCTCAAGAGCTGCAGTCCGTAGGGGTAGCTGCCGCCCGAGATCTCGCGCTGCTCCACCTCCATCTGGTGGAGCACGGAGTCCACGAATTCCCGATCGATACCCTGTTCCACCACCTCCCAGATCACGCCCATACACAGGCCCTCGACCTCCTCTGCCCGCTCCGGGCTCGAGCCTTCCAGACCACATACGAATACCGCCTCGCGGTGGGCGGTATCGAGGCCGCACAGCTCCGAAGGTGCAGCCCCGAGCGCGCTGGTCTCCAGCGCGTGACGGAGGGGGGCGGCGCTGTTGTTGAGGAGCACCCCGCACAGGAGGTGCATTTCGAGCACCGAGCGCAGTTCCTGGGTCCGGCCGAGCAGCCACCCCAGCACGATGTGGGTGCGGTCTTCCGTGTCCTCGAGATCCGAGAGGGCATAGGGCAGGGTGATCCCGCGCGGGGAGGTATAACGCTGTTCATCCCCGATCGCATCGTCCACCGGCCGGGCCTCGAACCGCCGGAGCGCCCACTCGTCGAACTTCTCCTGGTGCTCGCGCGGATCGAAGTCGCCGTAGGTGCCGAAGCAGGCGTTCGACGGATGGTAGTGCCGGCGGTGGAACTCGCGCAGCGCTTCGACCGTGAGCTTGGGGATCTCCTCGGGGTCGCCGCCGCTGTTATGGTGGTAGGTCGTGGTGGGATACAGCTCGGCGGCCAACGCGTGCCAGAGGCGCGCGCCGGGCGAGCTGAGCGAACCCCGCATCTCGTTATAGACCACGCCCTTGTAGACCAGCGCACTGTCGGGGTCGCCGGGCACCGCGAGGTCCAGGCGATGGCCCTCCTGCGCGAAGTCGAGCGCGCTCAAACCGGGGAAGAACACGGCGTCGAGATAGACCTGCAGCAGGTTGTCGAAGTCCTTGTGGTTCTGGCTCGCGAAGACATAGGCGGTCCAGTCGCTGCCGGTGAAGGCGTTCATAAAGGTATTGAGCGAGCGCCGGGTCATGAGAAAAAACGGGTCTCGCACCGGAAAGCGCTCGCTGCCGCAGAGCACGGTGTGCTCCAGGATGTGCGCGACACCGGTCGAGTCCTCTGGGACGGTCCGAAACGCCAGCAGGAAGGCGTTGTTGTCGTCGTTGGCGGCCAGGTGCAGGTGCCGCGCCCCGGTTCCGGCATGTCTGTATTCCTGGGCCTCCAGGTTGAGCGACGGGATGCGGTAGCTGCGTAGGTGTTCAAACATGCCTTTGCTCCGAATAACTTAGCTCCAGATAACGTTCGGCATCCAGGGCAGCCATGCAGCCCGAGCCGGCCGAGGTAACCGCCTGGCGATAGATGGGGTCGCTCACATCGCCGGCCGCGAAGGCGCCGGCGACGCTGGTCGCCGTCGCGAAACCGCCGGCCCCCAATTTGACCACGATGTAACCCCCTTGCATCTCGATCTGACCCTCGAACAGGGCGGTGTTGGGCTGGTGTCCGATGGCGATGAAGACACCACGGGCCTCGATGACCCTGGTCTTCAGGACCTCGGCCTCTATGCCTGGGGCCGTGCCGCCGGCCGGTTTCACCCGCACCCCCGTGACCCCGTGCTCGTCTCCCAGGACCTCGTCCAGCACCTGGTTCCATTCGATGGTGACGTTTCCGGTCGCGGCCTTCTCGAGGAGGCGGTTCCCCAGGATCTTCTCCCCGCGGAAGCGGTCGCGGCGGTGAACCACGGTCACATGCGAGGCGATGTGCGAGAGGTACAGGGCCTCCTCGATGGCGGTGTTCCCACCGCCGACCACCACGACCCGCTGGCCCTTATAAAAAAACCCGTCGCAGGTTGCGCAGGCCGAGACCCCGCGACCGCGGTAGGCGGTCTCGGAGGGCAGCCCGAGGTACTTCGCCGAGGCCCCGGTGGCGATGATGAGGGCATCGCAAGTATAGCCGCCGGCGTCGCCCGTGAGCACGAAGGGATGGCGACCGAGGTCGGCCCGGGTGATGTGGTCGGAGACGATGTCCGTGCCGAAGCGCTCGGCATGGCGCCGCATGCGCTCCATGAGCTCGGGGCCCTGTAGACCCTCCACATCCCCCGGCCAGTTGTCGACATCGGTCGTGATGGCGAGCTGCCCGCCTGGTTCGCTCCCTGTCACCAGCACGGGGTCCAGCGCCGCGCGCGCGGCATAAACGGCCGCCGTGTAGCCGGCGGGGCCGGAGCCGAGTATGAGCAACCGGCAATGTCTTTGAGGTGGCAGGGCTGGCAAGGACGAACCTCGTCTCGACACGAGACTCTGGTAAGGGCCCCGGCGGGCGGGTAGATCGCAACGGATAAAGACGAATCTTGCCCTAGCCGGATGCCGCGATCAACGCCGGGCATCGCGGGCGGCCAACCATCGAGGCGATCGCAAGGCGATCCGCACGTGACCCTGGCTTCTGGCAGCGCTCCTCTGGAACACCGGGAGGACGGCATACTGACCGCGTTCGTCCAGCGCCACTCGGCTGCCACGCTGGCCAGCGAGTGGGTGCTGCCTTCTTGTTAGTCCCGCTCCCTACACCTCGACCGACACAGCGAGAGTCCTCCCCCCAACACCGGGTTGCATTCAGGCCCCATGTTGTTTTACGCTATGTATCGGCTATCCAGGTTAACCCTTTGAAATCATAATAAAATCAGTGATCGATCGGGTTCCATGCCCCCGAAACGAACCTCGTCCAGTAGGCTTCCTTCGGTCCTCACGACCTGCTCTGCAATGCAAACCGATCGCGAACGGCTCCGACAGCTGATCGAGCAAAAGTGCCTGATCGTAAGCTCCGATTTCACTCTGAGCACGGGCGTACAGTCTTCTTTCTACTTCGATTGCAAGGTCGCTACGTTGAACGGCGAATGCGCGAGTCTCATCGCACAAGAGGTCTTACGGGAAATCGAAAAGTTGCCAACCAGACCCGCGGCGATTGGGGGGCTCACGATCGGAGCGGACTTCATTGTCGCTGCGGTCGTCATGAAGGCCTACGAGACCGGTCAGCCAACGCAACATGGTTCCATTGTCCGCAAGGAGCCTAAGAAGCACGGTACGAGAAATAGGATCGAGAACCAACTGCCTCGTGGAACCAAGATTGTCGTCGTCGACGACGTGATCACCTCGGGACGGTCAACGTTTCAGGCTTGTCACGAGTTCGAACAGGCGGGCTATGAAATTGTCGGAATTATCGGCCTGGTAGACCGCGAAGCAGGCGGGACAGAGGAGTTGGAGAAAAGATACCGCCACGTGCATACCTTGTTCTCAACGAGCGACTTCCCTTCCCTGACAACGACGGTAATGTCGACCAAACTCGCTCCACAGCGGTAGTAGGAGCTTGCCGCAGGATCCTCGTATCGTTCCTTGGGTAATTGTGATTCGGTGAGAGAGCCCTGCGAACGCGCTAGTCAGATCTCGCTCTTTCCAAAACGGCGGTAGAGCAGCCAGGCCGCAACCAACGCCGCGAGGAGCACGCCGATCAGCGGGCCGATGATCGTGGGCAACCCTCCCGATTGCGCGACCCGCAAGGGGATCCTGACCTGGCCCCGGCCGTGGCCGGCTCCCTTATCGAAGGCCACCAGGACGGCATACTCTCCGGGTTCGTCCAGCCCCACGTCGGCCTCCACGACCCCGGTGGGATAGACCTTCGAAGGGACATCCAGGAGGGGACTTTTGGGGACCGATGCCTGTGGGTCATCGTCCCCCTCTCGCACGACACGCACGGCGACGGGCCGGGTCCTGGCCTCGGGGTTCAGGAGGTCCAAGGTCAAGTGCGTCGGGCCGGTGGCGGGGAGGTCCTGGCAGAACGGCGCGGGCGGCTCGGCCTCACCGGGCATCCCGTCCTCCGGGGAGACCCGCGCGTAGGCGGAAAAGTGCACGTCATAGCCGTCGTTGGAGACGACGCAGGTGGTGGGCCCCCAGTCCCGCTGCTGCTGCGGTTGGTCGTCGGGCTCGATCCCGACGCCGTACCCGATCCCGGGCTGGGCCAGCAGACCCAAGACCAGGCCCACGCATCGTGCGGCTTGGTGCATGGGCCTCGTGCGCCGATTCGACATCTCGCTTGCCCTCGGGTAACTGCTCGCCCACCGCGGGCTCGGTGGCCTACCGAGTCGGCCGGTCACGGCCAGGATTGCCATACGGATCTCCAGGACGATTGGGGTGTCAAGGACTCACCTCGGCCGGGTTCGGGTCGCCCTTGTGAAACGGGGATGGTGCACCACCCCCGCCCGCGGATCAAGGGGAAGGGCGGCGGGACCTCGTGGCGCCGATCGACTCTCGCCAGCCCGCATTTCTCACCACGGCCCGCCGTGGGTGAGAAACGTGCGCTAGTACGCCACTTGCGCGCGTACCTGAAAGACATCCAGGTCCTCCTCGTCGTGCGGGCCGCCGTCGATCTCCAGCACGTGGATGTAGTTGGCCATGAAGCGGATGTAGGGGTTCGGATACCAGTTGAGGCCGGCGGTGATGTCGCGCTCCCGCCCGCCCGAGACGCCGTCGTCGTTCAGGTCGATCTCGCTGTAGCGCGCACCGAGCTCCCATGCACCCAACCCGCCGGTGGTCAGCGAAAACGGCTTCTGGGGGACGAGGATGTCGAAGATCCCCTTATCGGCCTTGTAGTTACGCGACTCGCCGGTCAAAAACCAGCTCACATAACCGTAGTAGCCGTCGAACACCAGGCTGTCGCCGACGCTGCGGTCGACATCCGTGCGAATGTACTCGCCCTGGAACGAGAACGGGCCGTAGACGCCGGCGAGCTCGGCGCCCACGAGCGAGAAGTACTGGACATCGCCCGGGATATTGCCCGTGTCCACGAGCCGGCCGCCGGTGATGGGATCGTTGATGGGGTTGGATTCGGGCTTGGAGCGGAAGCGGACGGTCTCGGCGCATGAGTTGTCCGCGGCGCACGGCTCGGTCGGATCGGCCGCCGCGTTCTGCGGCGGCTCGCGCCAGGCCCCGGAGGCCCCGAGGTGCAGGACCCGGTCGCCCTGGAAGAACGGCGCGTAGGTGATGCGCGCGGCCACGCTCTTGCCCTCGTCGTCGTCGTTCTCGGAGGTCACGGTATCGCCGAAGGCGCCGAGCGAGGTAGTCCAGTTATCGCCGTTGGCCGCGACCATGCCGCCGAGCGCGCGTAGGTTCAAGAAGGCGAACGGCAGACCGCGCTCCATGAAGGTGATGTACTTGGCGCTGGAGACGGCCTCCAGGCTGAACGGGACCTTGAAGCTCCCGGCCGTGAAGCTGAAGGGCTTGAAGCCGGTATAGCGCAGGTAGGCGTCGGTTATCGTGACCTCGTTGGTCGAGCCGCCTAGGGTGGTCCCGGCGAAATCGGCCTCGACCTTGTAGTCCCAGTCCTGATATACGGTGCCGTAGACCGCTAGCCGCGTCCGGCGCAACTGCGTAGCGTCGGAGAAGTCCGTGGGGTTGTCCGAGTAGAAGGCCGAGTCGAGTTGGGCGTACGCCCCGATCTGGGCCTGGAAGGCACCGTCCTGGGACTTGAGCTTGATGCCGTCCTTCAGGCTCGCCCGGGCCTCGTGCTCTGTGCGCTTCTGCTGCGCGGTCTTGACCTGCAGGGCGGCGAACTGGGCCTGCGAGATGAGGCCGTTCTCCAGGAGCACGTCGAGCAACCCCTGGTCGTCGGCCGGCGCCGGTTTGGCGCCGATTGAATCCACGGGTGTGGCGGGGCTCTTCTTGGTATCGGTGAGGGCCTCACGCTGGGCCTCGGTAATGACCCTGTTCTTGAGCAGAACATCGAGGAGTGCCTCGTCGGCGGCGGGCAGTGGACCCGCGAGGAGCGTCCCCAGGGTGGCCAGGATGGCCGTCAGGAACTTAGTGTTGTGGTTCATCGGAATCCCCCAGTTATTATGCATGCTCGTGTCGTACACCTGGCTTTTCCCCAGTCGGCAAAGACTTTATACTTGTAGCACTGCTAGACAAATATGCACCATGAAGCATATGAGGGACGGGGACGGGCATGAGTGAGTTCGCCGAGGCACTGGGTCACGCCGGAAGGTTGCTAGCGGCGTTCGACTCGGGGGTGTGGGAGATCGTGCTCCTCTCCCTCGAAGTCAGTTGCCTGGCGGTGGCGCTGGCCGCGCTGTGCGGCTTCCCGCTCGGCGCGGCGCTCGCCCTGTACGCCTTTCCGGGGCGGCGGGCGGTGGTCATCCTGGCCAACGCCCTGATGGGACTGCCCCCTGTCGTCGTCGGCCTCACGGTGTATCTCATGCTGTCCCGCAGCGGACCACTGGGCAGTCTCGGTCTCTTGTTCACGCCGGCCGCCATGGTCATCGCCCAATGGGTGCTCGTGACCCCCATCATCACCGCCTTGACGCGCCAGGTCATTGAAGATCTGTGGGAGGAATACGAAGACGAGTTGCGCTCTCTGGGCTCGACCCGCGCCCAGGCCATGGGCACCCTGCTCTGGGAAGGGCGCTACCGACTCATGACTGCGGTGCTCGCGGGTTTCGGGCGCGCCATCGCCGAGGTCGGGGCGGTGCTCATCGTGGGCGGGAATATCGCGCATGCCACGCGCGTCATGACCACCGCCATCGCGCTCGAAACCGCCAAGGGCGAGCTGGCGCTGGCGCTCGGCCTCGGCGCGGTGCTCGTGACCTTGGCCTTGTTGATCAATGCCGTCGCTCATCTCACCCGCGACCTGGCCCGCGCTTGAGTCCGCCCACCGCGTGCTGCGAGGCGCGTCTCGGGGCGCCTCGATCCTGCCGCTCCGGCTCGAAGGGGTGAGCTACGGGCACCACGGGCACACCCTGTTGCACGAGATCTCGATCACGCTAGCGGGCGATGCCGCCACCGTGGTGCTCGGGCCGAACGGCGCCGGCAAGAGCCTGCTCCTGCGCCTCTGCCACGGCCTCATCCCTCCGAGCACGGGCCGCATCCTGTGGGCCGGGGACGCGGCCAAGGGGCAGGCGATGGTGTTTCAGCGGCCGGTGATGTTGCGCCGATCGGTCGCGGGCAACCTGTCCTACCCCTTACGCCTGCTGGGATTGGCGCGCGAGGAACGCGAGCGACGGGTGGTCGAGGCGCTGGCGATGGCCGGCCTCACGCCGCTAGCCGAGCGCCATGCCCGATCGCTGTCCGGCGGCGAGCAGCAACGGTTGGCCCTGGCGCGCGCCTGGGTGCGCCGGCCCGAGGTGCTGTTCCTGGACGAGCCGACCGCCAACCTCGACCCGGCCGCCACCCGCCAGGTGGAGGCGATCGTGAAGAGATTCCGGGACGCCGGCACCAAGGTGGTCATGACCACCCACGACCTCGGGCAGGCCCGCCGGCTGGCGGAGGAGGTGTTGTTCCTCCACCGCGGCCGGCTCCTGGAACAGGCCCTGGCGGAGCACTTCTTTGCGGGCCCGGCCACCGCGGAGGCACGCGCCTTCGTGCGGGGGGAGCTCTTGTGGTGAGGGGGCCGGGGTGGGGGTGACCTACGCGCGCTGACCAAGCCGTGTTCCGGGGGCGGCGCCTTTACCCCCACCCTGGCCCTCCCCCGCTCCGCGCAGGGGAGGGGACCGGATAGCTCCCTCCCCTGTCCGTGCTTTTTGCGGACGGGGGAGGGTCGGGGTGGGGGCCCGGCGGCGACCACACAACATACGACCAAGACCGATGGGGTAAACCATGCATTATTCGAAAACCAAAAACTGGCTACCGGCGCTGATCCTGTGGCTCGGCGTATTCGCATCGGCGAGCGCGGCGGAGCGCTTCATCACGCTCGCCTCGACTACCTCGACCCAGGCCTCCGGCCTGTTCGATTACCTCCTGCCCAAATTCACGGAAAAGACCGGGGTCGAGGTACGTGTGGTGGCGGTGGGCACCGGCCAGGCCTTGAAGCTCGGGGAAAAGGGAGATGCCGATGCGCTCCTCGTGCACGACCCCGCGGGCGAGCAGAAGCTCGTGAAACAAGGTTACGGCCTCGATCGGCGGCTGGTCATGTACAACGACTTCGTGATCGTGGGGCCGGATGCGGATCCGGCACATATCAAAGGCGGTCGCGACGCCGTCGCGGCCTTCAAAGACATCGCGCAAGCAAAGTCCACCTTCCTGTCACGCGGGGATGACAGCGGCACACACCGCCAGGAGCTGCGCTTGTGGGAGGCCGCCGGCGTCGATGTCAAATCGGCGTCCGGGACCTGGTACAAGGAACTGGGGGCCGGGATGGGGGCGGCGCTCAACACCGCCGCCGGCCTCGACGGCTACACGATGTCGGACCGCGCCACTTGGCTGGCCTTCAAGAACCGGGCGCGCCTCATGCTGCTGGTCGAAGGCGACGCGAAGCTCTACAACCAATACAGCGTGATCCTCGTCAATCCCGATCGGCACCCCGGGATCAAAGCGGACGACGCCCGCGGCTTCATGGATTGGCTGACCGCACCCGCCGGACAGCAGGCGATCGGGTCTTTCATAGTCGAGGGTCAGACGTTGTTTCACCCCAACGCCGCGAGCGGTGGCGATTGACGCGGCCTCGGACAAGCCCTCAGTTCAAAAATCGCGGTTCAAGGATATGCTCGACATCGGGCTTGCGAGTCAGTCCGCCACTCCCAAGGAAAAAATCGACGTACAATCGGGCGGTATAGTAGGTCGAGCGCGTCGTCTCTCCGGCTTTAAAGAGCTGGATATTGTCCTGCAGGGTCGTCAAGTGAATGCCTTCAAGGGAGATGGTATTCGGACCGACCTTTAGCACCCTTGCCGCGAGGGTGTTGCCCAGATCCGGATGGGCCTTCCAATAGTCTACGGCCTTGAACCACCCCTTGACGAAGGCACTGAGCGCCTTGGCACGCTCGCGCAACACCTCGCCGCGCACCGCGACCACGTCCTGGATGAGGCCGGGCGTCGCGGCGCTCGTGAACAGCACGCGCGCGCCCTCGGCCCGGGCTTGCGTGACGAAGGGCTCCCAGGTGTGACCGGCATCGACTTCGCCGCTCTTGAGCTTTGCGGGGACCGCCGCGGCGTCGGTGTCGACCAGGCGGATATCGGCCGAGCTGAGGCCGTGGGACTTGAGCACGGTGAGCACGAAAAGCTCCGCGAAGCTCCCGAGGTTCACTCCGAATGCCCGGCCCCTGAGGTCCTCGACCTTTTCAATGCCAGGGCGTGCGAGCACCGCATCGCCCCCCTCCGAGATATCGGTGACCAAGATGATGCGGACATCGGGGTGTACCAGGGTCAAGTCCACGATGTCGCCGAGCGATGCCCCGATGGCATCGTATTCCCCGGCGCCGAAGTCGGCCATCAAGGCGTCGGTGTCGTCACGTTTCGTGATTTTGACGATGAGACCCTCTTCGGCGAAATAGCCTTTTTCGGCGGCGATGAGGGCCGGGTAGTAGCCGGGCCAGTAGTCGTAGCCGAACCGTAGCGTCGCAGGTTCCTCCGTAAGGACACCGCCGTCGCAGGACGCGATCGAGACGGTGATCAGAATGAGGCTCAGGATGCGCCGCCAGCCGCGCCCCGCTCCCCCATCGCGTTGCTCCGGTTGCCGACTGTCTTCGGACTTGATGCAAGCGCGGCCGGAGGCCGAGGAGGCCTCTATGCCCATCGATCTCATAACGCGTCCACCTTCGCGGCGAACAGGTACCCCACGCCGCGCTCGGTCTTGATAAGCTCCGGTTCTCCGGGGTTGGCTTCTATCTTTCGGCGCAAGCGCAGGATCTGCACATCGAGGCTGCGGTCGAAGACCTCGTTGTCGTGGACGCGGCTGAGATCCAGTAGCTCATCGCGCGACAGCACGCGCTGGGGCGCGCTCAGGAAGGCCGCGAGCAGGCTCAGCTCTCCTCGGGTCAAGGCGACGGGCGCGCCCTGCGGCGAGCGCAGGCAGC
>JBQTJM010000132.1:0-17461 GCA_052387115.1 Gammaproteobacteria bacterium
GGGGTGCAGAGCTTGCGCGGTGATACGGTGATGGGGGATGTGTCCACGTGGAACCTATTGTGGCAAGGCGCAGGCTTCTCGCCCGCCGAGCTCGCGCAACGCTACGACGCCTCCCGAGCAGTGAAAGATATCGAGCGGCGCATCCTCAACAGGAGGGAGAACCTGATCAATCGCTGGTGGCTCGCGCGACGCACGGGCGCTCAGGAGGGCGTGCGGGAGGCGATGGACGCGATCCGGCGCTTCAACGGATCCTCGATCCTGCGCGACAACCCGAGAGCGCGCATCACGCCGGCCACCCTACTGGCCTCGACACAGCAACGCAGGCGCTATTCGCGGCGCGCCGAAGGCGGAATCATCGTCGATCAAAGGCTCACGCGGCTGCCGGAGCGGGTGCAGTTCGGGGGTTAGGGGTGGGTTGCGGGCTAGGGCTAGGTCCTACCCCAGCTCACGGCTCTCTGACCAGATTATCGGCCTGGCCTACCATGCTGCGCGCCGTTGACGAGCCTGCATCCACCGGACGGCACTAGCCGGCTTCAATTGCTGCGTGTGTCAGTTACCACGCCGCCGCAACCGTTCTTCATTATTGCACGCGCCGTAGGCCGGACCCCCTCCTAACCTCCCCCTTCGCAAGGGGGAGGTTAGGAGGGGGTGAGCGGCTATAATTCGCGCCCCGACTACCCCAACGGAGCGTAAGATGAAGAAATCGACCGTGGGCAGGGCATCAAAACCCGGCAGGCCACAGACGAAGGCCAAGGCGACCGCGACAAAACCCGCGCGGAAGAGCACGGCGCGAACGCCGGCGAAGACCGTTGCCAGGCGCGCCGCCAAGCCCCAGACCAGGGCGCAGGCCAAGCCGCAGACGAAGCCCCAGCGCTTGACCCAGCCCCCAGCTCAAGGCGAGGAACAGGAGAGCGCGATCCGGCGCTCGCGAAACGGGAAAGAGATCGTAGATGCGATTGGCCAGGGAGACGGGCCAGCCCCAGACCGTCGTCCGTACCGTCCTACAGAATCTCGGCAAGCAAGTGCGGCGGCATTTGAGACCGCGCGGCTCGGGGCAGGTGACGATACCGGAGCTGAATGTGAGCTTGAGGCGCTAGAGGGGACTAGCTAGGACGCCTCGTAACACATACGTTACAATGCGTCCGTGTACACGGTCGATCACTATTGCACGCCGACGGGGCGAGACGTGATCGGGGAATGGTTCGACAGGCTAGTCGATAGGCAGGCAGAAGCCCGTATGCTGGCTCGCATCAATCGCTTGCGGGCCGGCAACTTCGGCGATTGCAAGCCTTGCCGGGAAGGCGTCTGGGAGCTTCGGATCGACTGGGGCGCTGGGTATCGCGTGTACTACGCCCGCGTCGGCCGCGCTGTGATACTTCTCCTGTGCGGAGGCGCCAAGCAGACCCAAGACAGCGACATCAAGCAGGCCATAGGCTATCTGAAAGACTTCAAAAGGAGGGTCTCATGAGTGAACGAAAGACGCGCCCTACCGTTCCGCACGACAAATGGGTGCGTGAGCGGTTGAGCGCGGACGGCGAGTTTGCGCGCGAATATCTCCAGGCGGCGATCGAAGAGGATGAGCCGAAGGTGCTGCTATTTGCGCTTCGTGACTTAGCGGAGGCACGGGGCATGGCGCAAGTTGCCGAGGCCTCTGGGATCCCGCGGGAAAGCCTCTATCGAGCCCTAGGCCCGCGCGGTAATCCGCGGTTTTCCACGCTCGCCGCCATCATGAAAGCCATAGGGATGAGGCTTACCGTCCACGCCCAGGTCCTCCTGGGCAACGATTTGCGCAAGACAACCGCCGCCTCGGGAAAGCCATCGTTCCGGCAGCGCTCGGACGTCTACCCCCTCCTACGGCAGCGTGTGACCACGCAGGCAAACCCCAGCGTGCCGCAAACAAAGCCATCGCCCGGGCAGCGCTCGGGGCGTGGCTCGAGGAAGAGATAGAGCCGCCCAGGGGCGCCCACGAGGGGCGCCCCTACACGTCTAGGGTGACTCTCGACGCCGCGCCTCCGCCAGGCGCTCGATGGACTCGGTGATCGCCTGGAGGGAGCCCTCCTCGGGATCGGGCTTGCGCCGGTCGTAGGGTTCCACGTCGAGCGAGAGGGCGAGTTGGCGCGCATCCTCGAGCACCGCCCCGGCCAGCTGCTGCAGCCTCGCGGCCGCCGCTTCGACACTCTCCACGGCGTGGAGGTGCATCCAGCGCGGCTTCCAGTAACGTGGATCGAAGTCCACCCCGGATCCGCGGAGCCGCCCCATCCACTTGCGGAACTCCTCGTAGCTCTCGTGGGACAGCTCCCAGGCCCGCTGATCGATGGCCTTCGCCATCGGATCCTCGGGCGGCGGCAGGGCCTCCGCGGCCGGCATCGGCTGATCCTCTACCGGCGGGTGCGTCTGGGTCCAGTGCTGCCAGAGCGCATCCTCGCACTCTTCCTGATAGGCCAGCACCCGGGCCCGGATCTCCTCGACGCCCCCCGTCCAGCAGGATGTAGCCCCGTCGCCGGCGGCGGCGACCGATCCTCCGGAGCACCGATAGCGCAGACGGCTGCGCGACGCCATCTACCACCAACACCTCGCCTTGCGTGATCGCGAGCAGCGTGTCATCGTCGATCGCTGCCAGCACCTCGCTCGGCACCTCGAGCACGACCAGCATCTCGCCTCCCCCCTTCCCACCTGCCCCGCACCATCCCCACCACAGCACCCACTCGCCGAAGAGGTCCCGGCCGAGGACGGCCTGGTAGCGGCGGCCGTTGGTGGGGTTGCGCCAGCGGAGGTTTGTCGCATAGCACCCGCCGTTGTAGGGGGTCATTGCCTTGTCTTACCGGGGGCCACCATCGAAAGTGGTTGGACGATGTTGACTGCGGTCTTAATGGCCCCCAATGAGACGCGGCATTCCACGGGGCGCGCGGCTAGCCCCCTCGCGCAATGCCGCAAGGGCGGCGAGCTCAGCGGGGCCTATTACGAGGGGCGTGGGGGTCACGGACTCGCGCGAGCATCCGCTCGCGCCATTCCTTCGCGAGCCGCTTGGCCTTGCTCGACGAGTGCACGCGGCCGAAACTGAAGCGCTTCTTCATCTTTTGCCCGTCCTGCATCCAGGACGCGATCCATGAAGGGTACCGACGGCCGCCTTGCATTTGCACATCGAAGTAGACGCCCGCCGCGTGACGGTGCGGGCGCGACTGATAGCCCACCGGGATATGGATGGACAACAGTTTCTCTCGTGCCGCCTTCGCAGCAGCGAGCGCCCGCGCCTTCCCACGGTAGACGTCATCGCGGAACGTGTGGGAGATAAGCCCTGTCTCGCTGGGAAACCTCAACCACCATGAGGGGCGCCGCCCCCTGTACTCCAGGCGAGTGATGTAGAGCAGAGGCCGGCGGAGGTTCATATGTTGGAGGGGCCGTCGTCCAGGTCCTCGACGACGCCAGCTGCGACGCGGCGTTGTCGCGCTTGCTCCCAAGACAGGCCTAAATGGACATAGCGGTGACACTGGCAATGGCAGGCGATACCTGGCAGTGCCTGACGTCGGGCACAACGCCATGCGTCGCTTACTTCGCAGCCGCACGCCTGTAACGGTATTGCTACCGACATGTCCTCGTGAGTCCCCAAATTCCCGCCTGGATCCCGGCCAGAAGCCGCATTCCACCGTCTTCCGGAGACTTGAAAACCGTTATGGGGCGACCCACCGGGGGTTCGAATCCCTCCCTCTCCGCCAAACGCCTCATTCACTCCCCGGGACGAACGCGTTCCCCACGGTCCGCTTCGCGCTAACAACCGGCCGGCGCCACGAACGATCTCACAGTTCAGTACATGCGCCGGCGGAGACCCAGGTCCTGCAGGATGCGCGAGGCGATCTCCTCGATGGAGACTGCGGTGACATTGAGCCAGCGCAGCCGCTCGCTGCGGTACAGGGCCTCGGCGTCATAGGTTTCCTTCTGGCACTGGCGTAGGGAGGCGTAGACACTCTTGGGTCGACGCTCACTGCGGATGCGGTGCAGGCGCTCGGCATCGATGCCGAGGCCATAGAGGCGTTCCCGGACCGGGTCGAGGGCCCGCGGCAGGCGGTTCGCGCACAGGTCGTCTTCGGTCAAAGGGTAATTGGCGGCGCGCACGCCGAACTGCATGGCGAGGTAGATACAGGTGGGCGTCTTGCCGGTGCGCGACACACCGAGCAGGACCACATCCGCTTGGCGGTAGCGCTCGACGTTGGCGCCGTCGTCGTGGCTGAGCGCGAAGTTGAGGGCCGCGATGCGCACATCGTACGACGCCTTGTCCACGAGGCCGTGCGAACGGCCCTTGGCATGATCCGCGTGCGTACCGAGCTCGGCCTCCAGCGAGCGCTGAAAGCCCCCGATGATGTCGAGCACCAAGGCGTTCGCCGACATTAGTAGATCCACCAGGCCCGGATCGGTCAGGCTGGCATAGACGATGGGCCGCACGCCATCCTCGCGTGCGGCACGATTAACCAGGGCAAGGGCGGCCTCGGCGTTCTCCACGCTATCGATGAACGGCAGCGTGACCTGCTTGTAATCTAAGCCGCTGAACTGCGTGAGCAGGCTGTGGCCTAGGGTCTCGGCGGTGATGCCAGTGCCGTCGGAGACGAAAAACACGGTGCGCCGCATGGCAGAGATGATACCCGACGGTCGGACAGCCGGCCCGATGAACTCATTGGTTGCTCAGGGCTCGGAGTCGGACGCCCGCGCAACTTACCCCTTTTTACCACGAATCGTGCTACACTGGATACGTGTACCCGTGTAGAACCCCTGCATGGAGATGACCGGGATGACCAACCTAACGATTACTGTAGATGACGAGGTGCTGAAGCGAGCGCGGCTCCGGGCCTTGCAGGAGGACACGTCAGTGAACGCGCTGCTTAGGGACACCCTAGAGACTTATGCTGGTGTAAGGGTGGAACGGGAGCTCGCCGTAGCCGATTTGCTTCGTCTTGCGAGGGATGCCCGAGCGGGGAGCGGCGGACGCCCATGGACCCGCGAGGAAGTGTATGAACGGTGAACATTCCGCCAGGAGCGGAACGTCGCGCAAGCCGCGAAGCGGCGAGTCTCAGGGACGAGACGAGCAACGTCGTTTCGTCGATACTAACATTCTCGTCTACCTCTTCGATATGGACGCGCCGGAAAAGAAAGCAACCGTCGCCGGGCTGTTCGAAAGGGAGGGCGCCAGCGGTTTGCTGGTCGTGAGCACGCAGGTGCTGCAGGAGTTTTATGTGGTCGTGACGCGTAAGCTTGCCCGGCCCCTCGCCCCCGAGATCGCCGAACAGGCGGTGCGCGATTTTGCTACGTTGCCGGTACGGCAGGTCACTCCGGCGCTCGTATTATCAGCGATCCGACGGAGTATCGAATCTCGGCTGTCCTTCTGGGACGCATTGATTGTCGAAACGGCAAGCGACGCCGGGGCGACCGTCCTCCTGACCGAGGACCTACAGCACGGACAGGTGATCGATGGGATACGCGTAGTCAACCCGTTCGCAAGCGTCGGTGCGTTTGAATAAGACGTACTTCCTGGCGGAGACGGGTGGCGGTCATTTCGCGCGCACTATCGATCCATGACCGATGCGCGTGGTCGGGGTGCACGGCCGTGCGCCCCGACGCGTGCGGGTGGCCGGGTCCGGCTACGGGAGCCGGACGCGGATCCCTGTCGAGCTAACAGCCCCGGTCGAGTTCCGGATCTCCATGACGCCCCGGATCCTCCTTCGCGTGCTGGTCCGCACGATCTGCCTTCCCGCCTTTCGCAGCTTGAGTCTCATGCTCGCACTCTGCCCCGCCGGGACGGTGGCGACGCCGGAGGCGAACAGGAGCCGCCCCTGCGCCTTGGCCGCCGGATCATCACCGAACCGCAATACACTGGCAGGCACGAAGATCTTGACTGCGATGTTGCACGACGTCCCGGAGCCGAATACGCCATTGCACTGGATGGGAACGCGACATGCGGACCCTGTGCAGCCTAGTTGCGGATTCTGACTTAAGGCCGTGGGGTTAGGCGGTAGTGGCGGCGGTGGTGGTGGGGCTGGGTTAACGGTCAGCGTTTCTGGACCGATGACGACGCTATTGTTCTCGGTGTTGTATTCAATACCGGAGCTATTCAGTATCCAGCCAACATAATAATTGTTCGGCGGTACAGACGCTGGCACGGTGAGTGTTGTGTTGAAGTTGAAATGGAAATTAGCGTCGAGATCTATGGTACGGGCGCCGATGTAATAGTCAGATCTAGAAATAAGCGAGTCTGTGGAAAGGTAAAAATCCACCGTAGCGGTGGTCCTGACAAAACCGACGTTATAGCCGTTGTACTCTACATCGATGCTATTGCCCTGGATCACCGTATTGGTCAACAGATCCTTGGCCGTGTCGCTGATCACATACTCGATCAGCTCCGGCCGGTTGGCGGGCGGCCTGTTGACTTCATCGTCGGCAACAAACGTATTGGTATTGCTAATTACGTCGTTAGTCACCCGCGTCTCTTCAGCGTAGCCAACGCGATCAGAGGTCGAGTGAACGCCGTGAATGTAACTGTTGGCGCCATCGAATAACCAAGCTGGACCACCGCTATGGCCACCATATACGTACGCATCCAACTGTATGCGGTTGGAAGTGTAGGAAATGACATTATTAGGGTCGAAGCCCCGGTACAAACGATTCTCTGCGACCGGCACGTAAGGCCTTTCGGCCGGGTACCCCCCGAGGTTCAGGGCGCTGCCGGTGCCGGAGGAGACGCCCATCCAACCCACGCGATTCCCGATACGCCGATCGATCGTGATCCAGGCGAAATCGAAATTAAGATCCTCGCTGTTTATCCATGCGGTATAGGTGCGTAGCCACGTCATCTTTGCCACGCCATAGGGCCAATCCTCGTCGGTGATGCTGTCTGGGTTAGAAAGCAGCGTAGGCCAGACGCGGTCCGTTTGGCCAGGCCAGACCCAGACTTCCGCCGCCCAGCGCGCGTTATTGAGGCCGTCGGGGCTATGGTTATAAATACAGTGGCCAGCCGTGTAAACCAAGAACTGGTTGATCGTCGCGCCACTACAAACATAGTAATAATCGCTACCTGCGACATTAAAGCGCATCAGTAGCTTGGTGATCGTTCTCCAAGGTAAACCTGTTGTATCAAGCAGCGGTGCCGGCGGAACTGGGGTGATCACCAAATTTTGCTCTAACGTGCTGTGCGGCGAACCCTCTTGATCTGGCGAGTCTTCTTCAGGGGCGCTCCCCTTATTAGGGGGCAGTTCCTTGGCGCCGTTGTCATTGTCGGGAGCTGTGGGTGTGGGAGCGTCGAGGTCATTTTCTTGCCCGGTTTTTGGGTCGAAGTGTCGTAGCGTAGGGTTGTGATTGAGGGGTACGGAAAGGTTAGGGTTCGCAGGTGGCATCGGTGCCGAAGGAGCTTTCTTGAGGATCTTTCTCAGTATAAGCTGGTCCAACAAATCCCGGTTCTCTAGCACCTCGTTCCCGTACTGGTCAATGACCTCTCGCTCGATCGCCTGCATGTCGATCGCGGCGGGATGCGGCTTCTCGGCGTAAACACAATCGACAGATATGCAAAGGAGGATAATGGTACAAAAAGGCATTCTCCAATTCAATGGATCCATTTAGCAATCCTCGTTATCCCTGTGTAAACGCAAGGTCAGTTGCGGTCGCCTTGCTTCACCGCCTATGTACATACATACACGCGCATGCACATAGGATGCCCGCCTTTCACCGGGCGCCCCTGTCAGGCACTCATCATCGCAGTGCCATCACCATAGGATTGTTACGTAGCCGTGTCGCTTGCTTCGCGGGTTCTGGCCGGTCCGCGCCTGGCCAGCCGGGGATGGCGATCCATGACCTTTCCCGCATACCATGCGAAGAATGCGTGGTGCGCACGAAGTAAACGAGGGCGATAGGGGCGGCGGCCCGCCGGTGCGGGTGAAGATCTGCGGGATCACGCGGCCGGAGGACGGCGCCTTGGCGGCGCGTCTCGGGGCGGATGCCGTCGGGCTCGTGTTTCACGCCAGGAGCCCGCGTTCGGTCACGGTGGAACGGGCCCGGGCCATCGTCGCCGCGCTCCCGCCCTTCGTGACTCGCGTCGGGCTGTTCGTCGATGCAGAGCCCGACGCCATCGAAGCGGTCCTCAGCGCCCTGCCGCTGGACGTCCTCCAGTTCCACGGCGACGAGCCCGCCGAAGACTGCCGGTGCTACGGGCGCCCTTACATCAAGGCCATCCGCATGCGCCCGGATGCCGACCTCCACGGCTTTGCTGTGGCCTACCACGACGCCGGCGCGCTCCTGCTCGACGCCTTCGTCGAAGGCATCGAGGGTGGCACCGGGCAGCGCTTCGATTGGTCGCGGGTCCCCGAAGACCTCCCCAAACCGGTCATCTTGGCAGGCGGGTTGACTCCTGATAATGTCGCGCGAGCCCTTGCCGTCATGCGGCCCTATGCGGTGGACGTGAGCGGCGGGGTGGAGCGCGACAAGGGCGTAAAAGACGAGGACAAGATGCGGCGATTCATCTGGGGCGTGCGGGATGTCGGGCGGGGCTAGCGCGGCGCTGGGGCGGGAACCGGATAGTGCCGGATCGGCGCTGCCCGATGCAGGCGGGCACTTCGGCCGTTACGGGGGACGGTTCGTGGCCGAGACCCTCATGCAACCGCTCGCGGCGCTCGATACGGCCTACCGCCGTTACCGCAACGACCCGGCGTTCCAGGCCGAGCTGGAGCACGAGCTCCAACACTACGTGGGTCGCCCTTCGCCGCTCTATTTCGCCCGGCGCTGGTCGGATCGCCTGGGCGGTGCCCGCATCTTCCTCAAGCGCGAGGACCTGAACCACACCGGGGCCCATAAGATCAACAACACCGTGGGCCAGGGCCTGCTCGCCGCGCGCATGGGCAAGCGCCGCGTCATCGCAGAGACCGGCGCCGGTCAGCACGGGGTGGCGACGGCCACGGTCGCGGCACGGCTCGGGATGACGTGCGTGGTGTACATGGGCTCGGAAGACATCCAGCGCCAGGCCATCAACGTGTTCCGGATGAAGCTCCTGGGCGCCACCGTGGTGCCGGTGGTCTCGGGCTCGAAGACCCTGAAGGACGCGCTCAACGAGGCCTTGCGCGATTGGGTCACCCATGTGGACCACACCTTCTATATCATCGGGACCGTGGCCGGCCCGCACCCCTACCCCGCCATGGTCCGCGACTTCCAGGTGGTGATCGGCCGCGAGGCCCGGAGCCAATGCCTAACGCAGACGGGCGGCTTGCCGGATGCCTTGGTCGCCTGCGTCGGCGGAGGGTCGAACGCCATGGGGCTCTTCTATCCCTTCCTCCCGGACACGAGCGTCGCCCTCTATGGCGTCGAGGCGGCCGGGGATGGGATCGAGACGGGGCGCCATGCCGCCTCCCTGTGCGCCGGGCGCCCGGGGGTCTTGCACGGCAACCGCACCTATCTCCTCGAAGACGACAACGGCCAGATCCGGGAGACGCACTCGATCTCGGCCGGGCTGGATTACCCGGGCGTCGGCCCGGAGCACGCCTGGCTCAAGGACACCGGGCGCGCCCATTATGTCGCGATCCGCGACGACGAGGCGCTCGCCGCTTTTCATGATCTGACCCGCACCGAGGGCATCATCCCGGCGCTCGAGTCGAGCCACGCGCTCGCCTACGCGGCCAAGCTGGCCCGCGACATGGACCGCGAGCGGGTCATCATCGTCTGCCTCTCGGGACGTGGCGACAAGGACATCCACACGGTGGCCGCCCGCGAGGGGATCACGCTCTAGTGTGCGGCATGGTCCCGGAGACGGGCTTGAGCCGCATCGACGAGCGCTTCGCCGGTTTGCGCGCCGCGGGCCGTAAGGCGCTGGTGCCCTTCATCACCGCCGGGGATCCGGCGCCAGACTGGACCGTGCCGCTCATGCACCGCCTGGTCGAGGCCGGGGCCGATCTCCTGGAGCTGGGGGTTCCGTTTTCCGATCCGATGGCCGACGGCCCGGTGATCCAGCGTTCGAGCGAGCGCGCGCTGGCAAAAGGCATGACCATCCATCGGGTGATCGAGACCGTGCGGGCCTTTCGCGTCGACAACCGCGAGACGCCGGTCGTGCTCATGGGCTATCTCAACCCCATCGAGGTGGTCGGCTACGATGCGTTCACCCGGGAGGCCCGCGCGGCCGGCGTGGATGGCGTGCTCACGGTCGATCTGCCCCCGGAAGAGGCGGGGGAGCTAGTGGAGAGCTTGACGAACCAGGGCATGGCCGCTGTGTTCCTGCTGGCCCCCACTACCACCGAGACCCGCATCGCCGAGATCTGCCGGATAGCACGCGGCTTCGTCTATTACGTCTCCCTCAAGGGGGTGACGGGGAGCGATCGGCTGGATCCCGTCGCGGTCGCCGAGAAGCTCGCGGTAGTGAGACGTCACACCGACCTCCCCATCGGGGTCGGTTTCGGAATCAAGGATCCGGAGAGCGCCGCGCAGGTGGCTGCGGTCAGCGACGCCGTGGTGATCGGGAGCGCGCTCGTGGCGCGCCTGGAAACGCTACGCGGTGAGCGCGAGCGGGCCGAGCGCGAGATCGTATCGTTCGTTGCCGAGCTGCGCGCCGCCATCGACGGGGTGCGTCCCGCCGCGGCTTAGCCGCGGGGAGATCGCTCGTGACGAGCTCGGACTGGGGCATGGACTGGTTCAAGAAGCTCCTGCCCTCGCGCATCCGCACCGACGGCACCGGCAAGCGGGTGGTGCCGGAGGGCCTGTGGACGAGTTGCCCGGCTTGCAAGGCCGTCCTCTACCAAGCCGAGTTGGAACGCAATGCCAACGTCTGCCCCAAGTGCGACCACCACATGCGCATCGGCGCCCGCCGCCGTATAGATTTATTTCTCGATCCGGAGCCCCGCACGGAGATCGGGGACGGTATCGAGCCCGTGGATTTCCTGCGGTTCAAGGACACCAAGCGCTACAAGGACCGGCTGAGCCAGGCCCAGAAGGCCACCGAGGAGAGCGATGCCCTTGTGGTGATGGCGGGCCGGCTCCAGGACCGGCCGGTGGTGGCCTGCGCCTTCGAGTTCGAGTTCATGGGCGGCTCGATGGGCTCGGTCGTCGGCGAGCGTTTCGTGCGCGGCGTCAACGCCGGGATCGAGCAGCATGCGCCGGTGGTGTGCTTCTCCGCGAGCGGCGGGGCGCGCATGCAAGAGGCGCTCGTGTCGCTCATGCAGATGGCCAAGACCAGCGCCGCCCTCGGCGCCCTGAGCGCCCGTGGTCTGCCCTACATCTCGGTCCTGACCGATCCGACCATGGGCGGGGTCTCGGCCAGCCTCGCCATGCTCGGCGACATCAACATCGCCGAGCCCGGTGCGCTCATCGGTTTCGCGGGCCCCCGGGTCATCGAGCAGACCGTGCGCCAGACCCTGCCGGAGGGCTTCCAGCGCAGCGAGTTTCTCCTGCAGCACGGCGCCGTCGACATGATCGTCGACCGCCGGGTGCTCCGGGACAGGATAGCGGCGTTGCTGGGCCTCTTGAGCCGGCGCCCCGCGGCTTGATGCCCGACGGCGACGGATGCCGCTGATCAAGGACCAGCCCGCTGGGCGCAGGCGGCCGCGCTTCACCGCGCTCTGCGACTGGCTCGCCTGGCAGGAGGGCCTGCACGTTCGCGAGATCGACCTCGGCCTGGAACGCTGTCAGTCCGTCCGGAAGCGCATGGGCCTGGCGCCGCCCACCTATCGGGTGATCAGCGTGGGCGGCACCAACGGCAAGGGCTCGAGCGTGGCGTTCCTCGATGCCATGCTGCGCGCCGCGGGCTACCGGGTAGCGACCTATACGTCGCCACACCTCCTGCGTTACAACGAACGTATCCGCATCCAGGGCGAACCGGTCTCCGACCAGCAATTGTGCGCCGCCTTCGAGCGCGTGGACGCCGCCCGAGGTGCCACTTCGCTGACGTATTTCGAATTCGGGACCCTGGCGGCCTTGAGCCTGTGCGAGGACAGCAACCTGGACGTCGCGGTGTTGGAGGTAGGCCTGGGAGGGCGCCTGGACGCGGTCAACATGATCGACGCCGACGTGGCCTTGATCGCGGCGATCGGGATCGACCATGTGGAGTGGCTCGGGCACGAGCGCCCGGCCATCGCATTCGAGAAGGCCGGGATCTTTCGGCCCGCTCGCGAGGCGGTGTGCTCGGACCCCGAGGTGCCCGAGAGCCTCGTCGACTACGCCGGCCGGCTCGGTACGCGGCTGTCCCTGCTCGGGCGCGACTACCGGTATTCCGTAGGCGACGGCTCATGGTCATGGGCGTCTCCGGACAGCGCCTATCGCGACCTCCCGGCGCCGGGGCTCACGGGCGACTATCAGTATCAGAACGCGGCGGGTGTCTTGAGGGCGCTCGAGGTCCTGGGCCCCGATCTGCCCGTGCCGGAGGCGGCGCTGCGGGAAGGCCTGGCCGCGGCCCGTCTGCCGGGGCGGTTCCAGATCGTCACGGCCGGCGGACTCGAGTACGTCCTCGACGTCGCCCATAATCCACAAGCCGCGGAGGTCCTGGCCCGCACCCTCCGGCAGCACTGGTCGAGGCCTCCCGCTCCGGCCGAGACCCACGCCATCTTCGGGATGCTGCGGGACAAGGACCGGCAGGGCTTCCTCGCCAAAATACACGGGCTGGTCGATCATTGGCATGTCACCGGGTTGCCGGGTTCACGAGGCACGGCCGCTTCGCTCCTCGCGCGTGAGGTCGCCGCGCTGGGGCCGCGCGGATCGGTCACCTGTTACGACAGCGCAGAGGCGGCCCTCTGGGGGGTGCAGGCGCGGGCCCGGCACGGGGACCGGGTGCTGGTCACGGGCTCGTTCCTGACAGTGGCCGGGGTGCTCCCATCGCTCCTATAGGTGTTTGATAGAATCAGGTTGGCTCCCATAGAGGGGACCGATGGAACAAGGGCTGAAGCAGCGACTCGTGGGGGCGGCGGCGCTCGCCGCACTGGCGGTGGTCTTCCTGCCCATGGTGTTCGATGACACGGCCGTCTCCGAGGACGTGAGCGGCGGGCCCTTCATCCCGCCGCGTCCCCCGGAGCTCAGCGGGCCCCAGTTCGCGCCCCTCACCAAGGCCGAGATCAAGCGTGGCGCGCGCCTGCCCCCAGTACCGGTCCCGGAGTCCCCCTCGACACCCCATGACCCCGATCGGACAGGAGACAGCGGCAGGCCCGCGAAGCCGCCCGCGACCCACGCGCCTGCCGCGGCGCCACCCGCCAGGGGCGCCAAGACCCGGGCGCTCGACGCGCCGGCCGCGCGCCCCGCCACCGGCGCGGCAGACGCAGAGACGGCGCGCACCCGAAAAGACCCGCCGGCCGGCACAACTTGGGCGATCCAACTCGGGAGCTTCAGCAGCGAGGCCAACGCCGAGAAGCTGCGCGATCGCTTGCAGAAGCTCGGCTTTCAGCCCTTCGTCGAGCGCATCACCGTGAAGACCCGCGGCATGTTCCGGGTCCGCGTGGGGCCCGAGAGGGAGCGCCTGAAGGCCGAGGCACTGCGCGCGAAGATCCGGAAGCAGGCCGATCTCGACGGGGTCCTGGTGCGCTACCCATAGTCCGCATTTCGCGGCTGCGGGCCCCCCGCGTCCCAGGGACCCGCCTCCGGCACGCGCGGCGCGCATCGGGCCCTGCTGCCGCAAGCACGACCATACGTCTGTCGATCGCTCGAAATTGGTGTCGCCGGCATGACCCCGGGGCGAAGTCCCCAGCGCTGCGCAGCGAGCCCGGCGGGTGGCGCGGATCGGTGATCTTCACGGAAATAGTTCACAGATCCCGCCGGCACCGCCGCGCTAGACTTTGAACCCCGGGAGCCCCGCGGCCTACGCCGCCTCCCGGACCGAGCGGGGGGTGACGACGATGCGCGAAAACGGGACATTCCTGGCGATCGTGGCCTTGGCCGCGGTGGCCGTGCTCGGCGATGAGCCGGGCGGTGGTGGTGGCGCCGCGACCCAGGCACGGGCCGAAGCGCCCGCGGCGCGGGACCCGAGCGTCGCCGGGGGCGAGACCTGCGACAGCGACCTTGTCCTGCGACAGATCGATGACCTTTACCAGGGCTTCAAGCGCGAGGTGATCATCGCCACCGTGCCGGATCCGATCGATTCCCAGGCCGGCTGGCTCTTCGATGGCCAGCTCGAGGCCATCGTGGGCGCTATCGAACGCAAGATGCCGGTTGCGAGCGGTGCCGAGCCGAGCGGCGACGACACCACCCCACTCAACTATGCCCGCGACCGTTACGTCCTGCCGTGGAACTGCGCGGCGCGGGCCGGGGAGCGCGCTCGCGGCGCGGTGGACCCACGCGAGACGCCTGGGCTCGTGGTGTTCGACGATCAAAACAATCCCACGCGCAAAGGGGTGCGGGTGGACCCACGCGAGACGCCTGGGCTCGTGGTGTTCCGCAACCGTCACGAGAGATCCCTGCTGCTCCTGTTCCTGATCGGCGAGACCCCGACCTTCGGCATCCAGGTGCAGGCCCTGGCCAGCGCCTTGGACGCCGCAACAAGAGACTGCGGGCCCACGACCCGGTGGGTGCGTCTCATGGCGCCCACCTTCACGGGGTCGGCGATGTCGCTGCGCGCCGGCATCGAGCGCTGGTGGGACGGTAACGACCACTGCCCCACGGCGCGCTTCAAGATCATTTCCGGGAGCGCCTCGGACTTCAAGAACAAAGAGATCATCGAACGGCCTCTGCGCACGCCCGTTTCGACGAAACCCGCCCCGATCGTCAGCTTCCAGGCCACGGTGGTACCGGAAGAGGCCATCCTCAACGCCGTATACCGCCACCTCGAAGACCGGGGCGCCGATCTAGGCCGCGAGGTCGCGCTCCTGGCCGAGGCCGGGACGTCCTATGGCGAATCCGCCTTTTATCGCAAGTCCGCCTTCTCCGAAGGCGCCAAGGTCCCCTTGTTCCTGACCTTTCCGATGCGGATGGGGTGGCTGCGCAGCGCGCCCCCCGGAGAAACAACCCACAATGCCATCGGTACGAAGTCGAACGCCCAGGGTCTCTTCGGACTCGGGCTCGACGAGATCGGGGCGCCGCGCGACCTCTTCCCGACCTTCTTCCCGCGGATGAGCGAGCGCTCGGACAAGCGGGTACTGGGCCATCTCCTGTCCACCATCTCGAAAGAAAAATACCGCTATGTCGGTTTGCTCGCGACCGATCCCCGCGACAAGCTCTATCTCGCCAAGCTCATCCGGCACTACTGCCCGGACGTCGGGCTATTCACCGTTCAAAGCGACCTGCTCTACACCGACCCCGAGTACAACCGTTACTTCGAAGGCATGATCGTGGGCTCGACCTATCCGCTCTTCAACAAGAACCAGTTGTGGAGCGCCCCGTGGCAGGGCTTGACCCAACGCCTCCAGTTCCCGCGCAACATGGCCCAGGGGGCCTACAACGCCACCCTCGCGCTCCGCGATCGCCGTGAGCTCGTGGACTACGGCGGGCCGTTCGAGTCACAGCACGGGCGGCCCGAGCAGCCCGCCATCTGGCTCACGGTGGTGGGCCACGAGGCGCTTTGGCCGCTCGAGGCGGAGGTCGGATATCGCCGTTTCCTGAAGACGAAGAACCGCGCGGCCGACGAGCGCAGCCCCTATACCTACGCCAACACACCCCCTGAGCCGCGCACCGCACCGGAACGACTCTACCGCCTGGTGGCACCGCGGCACTTCCAGCTCTTGGGCTGGCTCGTGACCATGGGCCTCCTGGCACATGTATGGGTGTGGGGCCGGCAGTATGCAGAGTGGCGGCAGATCGGCGTCAGCGGCTGGGAGTGGTTATGTTTCTGGGCGCCGGCCGTGATCCTGTTCTTACTGGGTTCGCTGTGGTGGTGGGCCAGCCCCGCAGGGCCTTCCCTCGACGGGCTCTCCGCCGGTGAGAACGACGCGAGTATCGACCGGGCGTTGTTCGCGCTCCGCACCGCCAACCTCCAGAGTGGGGTATCCGTGCTCACCCCCCTGCTGTTCCTGACTCTGGCAGCCTATCTCCTCGGTTTCGCCCAACTCAAGCGCCTTCGACTGCTGCGCGAGCGGCGCACCGAGCCGGCCTTGCAAGAGCCTCTCGCGCAGCGCTTCGGGTCCAGCCTGGATCATACCGGGGCCGGGCGCAGAGGCTGGGGCGAAGTCAGTACGCTCGAAGGCGCCATCGAGGACGCCGCCTACCGCGCCCCCTGGCGCAGCGATCGGCGATGGACGGGCATCGTGCTCTTGGTCGTGCTCGGGAGCGCGATACTCGGCCTCTGGTGGGTCATCCCGGTCATCGACAGCGCGGCGTTACACTACGTGCTCGTCCTGGCACAGAGCGCGCTGCTCCTCGGGGTGCTCCTGTCCTACGTCCAGTTCGCGGTCCTGTGGCGAGAGCTCCTGAAGCTCTTGGAGCATTTCTCCATGCACCCCATGGTGAGGGCCTTCGAGCGCCTGCCGCGGCGGCTCATCGGCCAGCTTCGCTGGCACCCGCTGCCGGAGATGCCGCATACCGGCCCGTTGCTAGGGCAGTATTTCGAGCTCCTGGCCCATCACGTCGACGTCGTGGATACCGTTGGGGGCTCGGCGCGCGACGTGGCCGAGGCGGGGCTCATGGCGGCCCGATCGACCCACGGGCGTCTGGCGTTGGCGATGCCCCCGATCGCCGCGCTCGTCCGCACCGAGCGCTGGTTGCAGCCGCCCCTCACCTCGGCCCCGGAAACGACCCATCCCGCGATCCCCGCCACGCCGCCCCACGACCCGCGCCAGATATGGTTCGACCGCGCCGAAGAGCTCATCGCCATCCATGTGGCGCAGTACATCAACTATGTGTTCCTGCACCTGTGGAATCTCTTGACCTATGCGATGCTGGCCTTGCTGCTCTTGCTCTTCGCCAGCCGTGCCTATCCCTTGCAGCCGCAGCAACTCCTCAGCGCCTTCCTGTTCGCGATCGCGGTCACCGTGGTCGGCTGGACCTTGCGGATCCTGGTACAGATCAATCGAAACGATCTGCTGTCCCGGATCCAGAAGACCGAGCCCAACAAGACCACCTTCGATCGACCGCTGATCGCGCAGTTTCTGCTTTACGGGGTCCTGCCCATCCTCTCGCTCCTGGCCACGCTGTTCCCCGACATGGCCGGGATGTTCTCGTGGGTCGCGGATGTCTTGAGGCTGGTGAAGTGAGGGGCGCGCATCCTGAGGCGTTCCTAGGACCCGAACGGCTTACCGTCGATGGTGAGCGCCACGACGCCCTGGTCCAGGACGTAGGTGCAGGCCACGGGCGGATTGCCGGCGCCGCCCCCCTTCCAGTTCAGGGTCACCTGCTGTACCCCGTCGCTGACCGTGTCGTTCGGCAGGCCCAGGATCACGTTGCTGTGTTTGCGGACCGCCTCCGGACAGGCCTCGCGCGCCCTGTCGTTGAGGGCCTTCGTGGTCAGCATGTAAGAGTCGGTGGCCATCTGGCGGGGATCCTTGTTTTGCATCATCACGGCGACGATGCCGACGCCGAAGACGAAGAGGATGCCGATGAG
>JBQTJM010000133.1:0-6041 GCA_052387115.1 Gammaproteobacteria bacterium
GATCGCGGCGACCGCGCTGGAACATGAGCTGACCTTGATCACGCACAACACGCGCGAGTTTCGGCGCGTGGAAGGCCTGGCCGTAGAGGACTGGCTCGCTTGAATGTCACGCCGGACGGACAAGCGCTACGCGGCATAAGGCCCCGGCCCGCGGCGCCATCGGGAGGCCTCGAGGCGGGCTGGCGGTCCCCCTCTTTGGGTCCTACCTCTCCGATCTCCATCATGCTACCCTCCTATCGGCGAAGGCGTTGTTATTCTATTTGGGAGGCGGGAGGCGATGGAGCTCACACCACGCGAGAAGGACAAGCTGCTCATCTTCACCGCCGCGTTGCTCGCCGAACGGCGCATGGCGCGGGGGGTCAAGCTCAATTACCCCGAGGCGGTGGCCTACCTCTCCGCCGCCATCCTCGAAGGGGCGCGCGACGGGCGGACGGTCGCGGAGCTGATGAGCCATGGCGCGACGCTCCTGACGCGCCACGACGTCATGGACGGGGTGCCCGAGATGGTCGCCGAGGTCCAGGTCGAGGCGACTTTTCCCGACGGCACCAAGCTGGTCACCGTGCATCACCCAATCCTCTGAGGACGTGGCCATGATCCCAGGCGAGCTTTTTGTCGAACCCGGTACCTTGGCGCTGAACGCGGGCCGCGAGAAGCGCACGCTCAAGGTCGCAAACACGGGCGATCGACCGATCCAGGTCGGTTCTCATTACCATTTCTACGAGACCAACGCGGCGCTCCGCTTCGACCGCGATCGGGCGCTCGGATTTCGGCTCGATATCCCGGCGGGCACCGCGGTGCGTTTCGAGCCCGGCCAGGAGCGCACGATCGAATTGGTGGCCTATGGCGGCGCCCGCATCGTCTACGGCTTCAACGCCAAGGTGATGGGTAGGCTGCCATGACGACCCTCGACCGGCGCGCCTATGCGGAGATGTACGGCCCGACCGTGGGCGATCGAGTGCGGCTCGGGGACACGGAGCTCCTCATAGAGGTCGAGCGCGACCACACGCTCTACGGCGAGGAGGTCAAGTTCGGCGGCGGCAAGGTGATCCGCGATGGCATGGGCCAGGGCCAGCTCGGGATGGCCGCGGCGGTGGATACCGTCATCACCAACGCGCTGATCCTGGACTGGCCGGGGATCGTAAAGGCCGATATCGGGATCAAAGACGGTCGAATCAATGGGATCGGGAAGGCCGGCAACCCCGATATCCAGTCCGGGGTCGGGATCGTCATCGGTCCGGGCACCGAGGCCATCGCGGGCGAGGGGCTGATAGTGACCGCGGGCGGGATCGACTCGCACATCCATTTCATCTGCCCGCAGCAGATCGAGGACGCGCTCATGTCGGGCGTGACGACCATGATCGGCGGTGGCACGGGGCCCGCGGCTGGGACCAACGCGACGACCTGCACGCCCGGCCCCTGGAACCTCGCGCAGATGCTGCGCGCGGCCGAGGGCTTGCCGATGAACCTCGGTTTCCTGGGCAAGGGGAATGCGAGCCTGCCGGACGCCCTGCGCGAGCAGATCGCGGCCGGGGCCATGGGCCTCAAGCTCCACGAGGACTGGGGTACCACGCCGGCCGCCATCGACTGTTGTCTTACGGTCGCCGACGAGGCCGATGTCCAGGTCGCGATCCACACCGACACCCTGAACGAATCCGGTTTCGTCGAGGACACCATCGCCGCCTTCAAGGGTCGGGCGATCCACACCTATCACACGGAGGGCGCGGGCGGCGGCCATGCCCCCGACATCATCCGGGTGTGCGGCGAGGCCAACGTGCTGCCCTCGAGCACCAACCCGACCCGCCCCTACACCGTGAACACCGTGGACGAGCACCTCGACATGCTCATGGTCTGTCACCACCTCGATCCCAAGATCCCCGAGGACGTGGCCTTTGCGGAGTCGCGCATCCGGCGCGAGACCATCGCGGCCGAGGACATCCTGCATGATCTGGGCGCCTTCTCGATGCTGTCCTCGGACTCCCAGGCCATGGGACGGGTCGGGGAGGTGATCACCCGCACCTGGCAGACCGCCCACAAGATGAAGCTCCAGCGCGGGCCGCTGCCGGGCGACTCCGCGCGTAACGATAACCTACGCGCCAGGCGCTATGTGGCCAAATACACGATCAACCCGGCCATCACCCACGGCATCGCCCACGAGGTCGGCTCGGTCGAGATCGGCAAGCTCGCCGATCTGGTGCTGTGGAAGCCGGCCTTCTTCGGCGCCAAGCCGGCCATGGTCCTGAAGGGCGGGATGATCGCCGCGGCGGCGATGGGCGACCCCAACGCCTCCATCCCCACCCCCCAGCCCGTGCACTACCGCCCGATGTTCGCGGCCTTCGGCGGGGCGCTCGCGGCGACCTGCGTGACCTTCGTCTCGCGCTGGGCGCTCGAAGCCGGCATGCCGGAAAAGCTCGGCCTGCGTCGACGCGCCGTCGCCGTGCGCGACACCCGCCGCATCGGTAAACAGGACCTCAAGCTCAACGACTATACGCCCCGGATCGACGTGGACCCCCAGACCTACGAGGTGCGGGCCGACGGCGTCCTCCTGAGCTGCGAGCCGGCCAAGGTGCTGCCGCTCGCGCAGCGGTATTTCTTGTTTTGAGCGTGGCGATCCTGAGCTCGCCCAGGGCAGAACCATGAAGGTGACCGAGGTGACGGTATGAGAGAGGAGCGAATACGGCGTAAGGATGCGCTAGAGGTGCTACGGCGCTACAAACGCGAGTTCGATCGCCAATATGGCGTGACTGCACTGGGCGTTTTCGGCTCCATTGCCCGCGACGAGGCGACGAAATCCAGCGATGTGGACGTGGTCGTGAAGATGCGCGAGCCTGACCTATTTTCGCTCGTGCATATCAAGGAGACGTTGGAGGACGCGTTTCACGGGCGGGTGGACATCGTGCATTACCGCGATAGGATGAACGCATTCTTGAAGAACCGTATCGACCGAGACGCAGTATATGTCTGACCCGGCATTGGCCAAAGAGATCCTGTCGCAGATCCTGGTGGCGGCGCGGCGGATCGAGCGGCGATGTGACGATTTCCTGTATTCCGAAGATGGGCAGGACCGGTTGGACGGGATCTGCATGATGCTCATTGCCATTGGGGAAAGCCTGAAGCATCTTGAAAAGGTGGCGGGCAAGACCCTTTTTGCCCGGTACCCAGAGATTGACTGGAAGGCCGCTAAGGGTATGCGGGATATCATCAGCCACCAATATTTCGATCTCGACGCGGAGGTGGTGGTGTCTGCACGAAGCGTATCCCTACACTGATCGTGGCCGTCGACAAAATGATCCGGGACCTCGACGGGCTTTGCATGAGGACCTCCTGGCCTTGCTCGCGCCATCCTTGATCCTGAGAGGATAGCCACAGCGGTCGACCGAGTGCGGCCGGTTCTCCGTATGCCGATCATAAGCATTAACGAACGGTTACCTACGCCTGCCAAGGCCGATGCGACGCTTACGCTGTCCCTCGAAGCGCGCCAGAAGAGCCGCCAGCGTGTGACGCTCGATAGCGGCGAGGAGATGGCACTGACGCTGCCGCGCGGGGCTTGCCTGCGCGACGGCGATCTGCTTTGCGCGGAGGACGGACGTGTGATCGCGGTGCGCGCCGCCGCCGAGGCCGTGAGCACTGTGCGAACCGATGACCCGACGCTCCTCACCCGTGCCGCTTATCACCTCGGCAACCGGCATGTGGCGCTCGAGATCGGAACGGGATCCGTGCGCTATCTCGAAGACCATGTCCTCGACGCCATGGTGGAAGCCCTTGGTTTGCGCGTCGAGCGGGAACGGCGGCCGTTCGAGCCCGAAACGGGCGCCTATGCCGGGCACGCTCACGAGGCGCTCCATGAGCACGGCTGAGACCGAATGAAAGGATCTCGCGAGCGCAGTAGATACTTGCGTCGTAAATGTCGCACAACACACAACACCGCTCAAGGAAGTCCTGATTCACATGCAAAGTCAATCAGCTGCAAGCGCGAGGGTAGTCCCTCCCCTGCGCAGCGGGGGAGGGTAGGGTGGGGGCCAGGCGTGGTCAGCGGCTGAAGGGCTTGCCCCCACCCCTCCCTCCCCCGCCTGCAGAAAACGCGGACAGGGGAGGGAGTCTCCGGGTTCCCCAGCGGGGGACGGTCAGGGTGGGGGTCGAGCGTCGCGGTTCGGATAGACTCGACCCCCATCCTATCCCCTTATGGACCCTATGAGGGGGAAGGGACGATAAATTTCAAATGTCTTTGGCTAGTTTTTACAAACGCTCCGTCCCGCCGAGGGGCATCTGTTCGAGGGTTATGATTGTCCCTGCATGGCGGCCGGCGCCTGGGCGGAGGGTGTCATTCCGGGCTACTCGCAGTGTTCGGCGGTGCGTCGCAACGTCTCGGCCGTCGATGCCGACCATGGGTAACGGGCGCCGAACCCGACCGCCGGGTTCGGCAGGCGATTCAGATGCGTGCGGCTCTCCCGCACGTAAGCACAGGCTTGCCGCCGGTGCTGCGTCTGAACCTCGAGCGCCGCGCTTTTACTCGCCATCGCCAGATGCAGGCTGGCGAGCTCGGCATAGATCCCGGCCAGCGCCTGGGGCGGGCCGGCATCTTTGCGATCCGCCGCGCTACGGGCTTGCCACAAACGCAGCGCGTGATCATAGGCCTCCAGCGCTTCCGTCGTGTGGCCGGCAGCGGTCAATCGGGCGGCCAGGCCGTGATACGCGTCCGCGAGCCGCCGAGATCCCAGCCCGTCACCCTCCTCGGCAACCGCGAGGGCGAAGTGCTTCCGCTCGTATCGCAGCGCACCGGCGGGATCCCCGCTCCCGGCCAGGGCCGCGGCCATCTCTTCATAGATCCGGCGCAGCCGCCGAGACGGGGGCGCCGCACCTCGCGCCGTATAGAGCGCGAGGGCTCGATGCAGGCGCCGGCGAGCATTCTCGTGAGCGCCGCGGGCGTTGTCCCAATGCGCGGCTAAAGGGGAGCAGTCGAAAAATTGGTCGAGAACGATGCCTTGCGCCTGCGGAAACCGAGTTTCCATCAGGTCGATGCAACGCTCGGCGAAATCCACCGCCCGATCCAACTCGCCGGCAAAGCCGTGGACGGTGCTCAGAAATTTGTAGGTCTCGGCGACTTCAACGGCGATCTGTCCGTCGGTCGGCAGGCGCGCCAGCAACGCTTCGCGTATGGCCAGCGCCTTATGGTAGCTCGCGAGTGCGCCGGCGCTGTCTCCCACATTCGGCCGCATCGGGTCACCCTGCACCGTCGCGAGCTTGTAGTAGGCATCACCCAGCTCGCGCAGCAGTTTGTGGTCGTGGCGGCGTTCCTGCGCCAGGCTGTCGAGGTAAGCCACCCCTTGGTCCAAGAGACGCTTGCGTACCTCGGTCGAACCCGGCAGCTTCTTGATCGCACCGGGTTTACCGGGTAGCTCGAACACGATGGTGTTGGCCAGCGCCCGCACCTCCGTGAAGCGCCGCTCGGCTCGCTCGCGTTCCCATTGGGCGGTCCGCCACTGCCAGGTGGTTGTGACCGTCCCCCCCAATAACGTCACCACCGCCAAACATGACAAGCCCACTCCGAGCCTGTTGCGTTTGATCAACTTACCGCATCGATAGCGCCACGTGGGTTTGGTGGCACACACCGCCCGGCCCGTCAGATAGCGTTCCACATCCTCGGCCAATTGCCGTACCGATGGATAACGGTGCCGAGGTTCTTTCCTAAACGCGCGCAGGATGATGTTGTCTAGATCACCCTGGAGTTGCGCGCGCAAGGGGCCTTTGACGACGCTGCTGGGCGGCGGCGCTTCGGTTTCCCGAATGGTGCGGATGATCGTGGCCAAATCGTCCCCGACCTCGTAGGGGCGTTTTCCAGTCAAGAGGTTATATAGTATGACGCCTAGGGCGTAGACATCCGTCGCGGTGGTGATCGGCGCGTCGCTGACCTGCTCGGGCGCGGCAAACTCAGGCGTCATGAGCACGTTGCCCGCCAGGGTGACGGGCGCCTCGGTCCCCACCGGCAGCGGGGCCAGCAGCTTGGCGATGCCGAAATCGAGCAGTTTCGGTACGCCCTCCTCCGT
>JBQTJM010000134.1:0-2126 GCA_052387115.1 Gammaproteobacteria bacterium
GGCTTCGGCATCACCTATCTCGCTCACGACTTCAACCTCAACCACGAGGTCGCCATCAAGGAATACCTGCCCCTGGAGCTGGCCGTGCGCGAGCAGGATTTTTCCGTGCAACCGGCCGCCGACACCCACGGCGACCGGTTCAAATGGGGGCTCGATCGCTTCATGACAGAGGCCCAGACGCTGGCCTGCTTCAAGCACCCGAACATCGTGCGGGTGTTGGCGGTGTTCGAAGCCAACGGTACGGGCTACATGGTCATGGAATACGAAGAGGGCGACAGTCTGAAGGACATCCTCGCCCGTCGCCAGACGCTGGAAGAGGACGAGCTCTTGAACATCGTGCTGCCCATCCTCGGCGGGCTGGAGAAGGTGCACGAGCGTGGCTTCATCCACCGCGACATCAAGCCCGCGAACCTCTTCATCCGCGACGACGGCTCGCCCGTCTTGATCGACTTCGGCTCCGCCCGCCAGGCGCTTGGCGCCGAGACGCGCGCACTGACGACGCTGGTCTCACCCGGCTATGCGCCTTTCGAGCAGTACTACAGCAAGGGCGAGCAACAGGGGCCGTGGACCGATATCTACGGCCTCGGCGCCACGCTCTATCGCGCGGTGACCGGACAGCCGCCGCAGGACGCCGTGGATCGCAGCCGCGCCATCCTCGAGGCGGCGCGCGACACCCTCGCCGATGTCGCCGAGATCGGACAGGGCCGTTACTCCGCGCGCTTCCTCAAGGCTATCGATCACGCGCTGCAGTTTCGCCAGAGGGACCGGCCGCAGAGCGTCGCCGAGTGGCGCCGCGAGTTCGGCGTCGCGCCGGATAGCCCGCCGAGTGTGGCCTTTCTGGAAGATGCCATGGCCACGTTCGTTCCCGCCGATGAGCCCCGCGGCGAACCGATCCCGCCGGCGGGGCCTCCGGTGGCTCGGTGCGCGCGGCCGGATGTCAAGGCCGTGGACCGCGGCCCCCATCAAAAGCCCGCCGCCGAACAGCCCCGCAAGGAACCGATTACCCCGGCGGAACCGTCGCTGGTGTGGCGCACAAGGACGGATGTCCAATCCTCGGACAGCGGCCAGGCCGCCAAGCCGGTCATGAATGAGCCCCGCCACGAACCGACACCGCCGGCAGCGCCCTCGACGGCGCGGCGTACGGGGATTGCCCTGGCCCTGCTCGCCGCCGTCGCCGCTGCCAGCTACTGGGCATATCTCAGGTATTCGCCTGCGCCGCCTCAAGAGGTAGTGGCGTCGGATCCCTCCGGCCAAGGACAGAAAGCGGATATCCCCGCCCTGCTGGCCCAGGCCCAGGTGGACGTCGCGGCCCTGCGGCTGACGGCCCCGGCAGGCGGCAACGCGCTGGAGAAGTACCGCAAGATCATTGAGCTGGCGCCCGACAACGCCGCAGCCAAACAGGGTCTGCAGGGCATCGCCGACCGCTTCGTCGCCTTGGCCCAGCAGGCCACCGCGGCGGGAGGTTTCGACCAGGCAGCGGAGTATCTGCAGCAGGCGGCGGCCATCGTGCCCGACGCGTCCAATATCGCACTGGTGAAGAATGAGCTGGCGCTCGAGCAGGCCGCACGGGAACGCGAAACGGCGGAGGCCAAGAGGAAACAGGACCAGGCCCAGGCGGCACTGCGCGCGGCCGACGAGGCGCTGGCGCGGGACGACGCCTCGTCGGTACTGGCCCGGTTGGACGAGGCTCGCCAGTTGGGCGTGGACGCCGCGGTACTGGACGACCGCCGCCGGGGTCTGCGCGATCGCGTCGAGACGCTCGCCACCGCCGCGGGTCTGGAGGCGAAGCAGGCGCTGCAAAAGAACGATGCCGCTGCCGCCCGCGCCGCCATCAAACGCGCGCGTGACCTCAAGGCCCAAGCCGACGCCCTGGATCCCGCGCAGCCGTGAATGGTGAGCGCATCGGGCTCTGGTGCTCGCGAGTGTATCTCGATAGCGATACTGCGCACGGTCACGAAACGCTTGTTTTGATCCCCTCACCCTTCCCTCTCCCGGAGGGCTGTGGCTTACCCATAACAAGTACTGGACACCGCCCCCGCCGTGTCGTAGACTGGTGGCATGGTCGCGATGGGCGGGCGGACATTCTCGCAGGAGATCCTGACTCGGATCGCCGAGGCGGTGCAGGC
>JBQTJM010000135.1:0-4480 GCA_052387115.1 Gammaproteobacteria bacterium
CGACGCTTACGCTGTTCCTCGAAGCGCGACAGAAGAGCCGCCAGCGCGTGACGCTCGATAGCGGTGAGGAGATGGCGCTGACGCTGCCACGCGGGACTCGCCTGCGCGACGGTGATCTGCTGCGCGCGGAGGACGGTCGGGTGATCGCGGTGCGCGCCGCCGTCGAGGCCGTGAGCACGGTGCGGACCGATGATATGACGCTCCTCGCCCGCGCCGCGTATCACCTCGGCAACCGGCATGTGGCGCTCGAGATCGGAGCGGGTTTCGTGCGTTATCTCGAAGACCATGTCCTCGACGCCATGGTGGAAGCGCTCGGCTTGCGCATCGAGCGCGAACGGTGGCCGTTCGAGCCCGAAACGGGCGCCTATGCCGGGCACGGTGACGAGGTGCCCCAATGAGCACGGCTGAGAGCGTGTGAGAAGATCGTCGCGAGCGCGGCAGATTTTTACAAACGCTCCGTCCCGCCGACGGCATCGCCCGAGGGTTAGGGTTGTCCCTGCGTGGCCACCAGTGCGTGGGGTGTCATCCCGGGTGCCTTGCAGTGTTCGGCGGTGCGTTGTAGTGTCTCGGCCGTCGAAGCCGACCAGGGGTAACGGGCACCGAACTGTAGCGCGGGGTTCGGCAGGCGTTTCAGATGCGTGCGGCTCTCCTGCACGTAAGCACAGGCTTGCCGTCGGTGCTCCGTCTGAACCTCGGGCGCCGCGTTGGTACCCGCCATCGCCAGATGCAGGCCGGCGAGCTCGGCATAGAGCCCGGCCAGCGCCTGGGGCGGGCTGGCATCGTTGCGGTCCGCCTGCGCACGGGCCTGCCATAAACGCAGCGCGTGGTCATACGTCTCCAGCGCTTCCGTCCTGCGTCCGGCAGCGGTCAATCGGGCGGCCAGGCCGTGATACGCGTCCGCGAGCCGCCGCGATCCCAGCCCGTCGCCCTCCTCGGCAACCGCGAGGGCGAGACGTTTGCGCTCGTATCGCAACGCGCCGACAGCATCCCCGCTCCCGGCCAGGGCCGCGGCCAGCTCTTCATAGATCCGGCCGAGCCGCCGCGACCCGGGCCTCGCACCTCGCACTGTATGATAGAGCGCAAGCGCTCGATGCAGGCGCCGGTGGGCGCTCCCGTGAGCACCGCGGGCATTGTCCCAATGCGCGCCCACCGAGTAACACTCGATGAGTCGGTCGGCGACGATCCCTTGTCCCTTAGAAAATCGAGGCTCCAAGAGGTCGATGCAGCGCTCGGCGAAGTCGCGCGCCTGATCCGTTTCGGCGGCAAAGCCATGGACGGCGCTCAGAAACATGTAGGTCTCGCCGACTTCAGCGGCGATCTGCCCGTCGGTCGGCAGGCGCGCCAGCAGCGCTTCACGTATGGCCAGCGACTTATGGTAGCTCGCGAGTGCGCCGGTGCTGTCTCCCACATTCGGCCGCATCGGGTTACCCTGCACCGTCGCGAGCTTGTAGTAAGCATCACCCAATTCGCGCAGCAGTTTGGGGTCGTGGCGGCGTTCCTGCGCCAGGCTGTCGAGGTAGGCCACCCCTTGGTCCAAGAGACGCTTGCGCACCTCGGTCGAACCCGGCAGCTTCTCGATCGCACCGGGTAGCTCGAACACGATGGTGTTGGCCAGCGCCCGCAGCTCCGTGAAGCGACGTTCGGCCCGCTCGCGTTCCCATTGGGCCGTCCGCCACTGCCAGGTGGTCGTGACCGTCCCTGCCAGGAGCGTCACCAGGGACAAGCACGATAGCGTCACGCCGAGCCTGTTGCGTTTGATGAGCTTGACGCATCGGTAGCGCCACGTGGGTTTGGTGGCACTCACCGCCCGGCCCGTCCGATAGCGTTCCACGTCCTCGGCCAATTGCCGGACCAAGGGATAACGGTGCTCTGGCTCTTTCCGGAGCGCGCGCAGGACGATGTTGTCTAGATCGCCCCGGAGTTGCGCGCGCAAAAGGCCTTGGACGACGCTGCTGGGTACCGGCGCTTCGGTTTCCCGAATGGTGCGGATGATCGTGGCCAGATCGCCGCCGACCTCGTAAGGGCGTTGCCCCGTCAAGAGGTTATACAGAATGACACCCAGTGCGTAGACATCCGTCGCGGTGGTGATCGGCGCATCGCCGACCTGCTCGGGGGCGGCAAACTCGGGCGTCATGAGTACGTGGCCCGCCAGCGTGACGGGTGCCTCGGTCCCCATCGGGAGCGGGGCGAGCAGCTTGGCGATGCCGAAATCGAGCAGTTTCGGTACGCCCTCCTCCGTCACCAGGATATTGCCCGGCTTGAGGTCGCGGTGCACGACGAGGTTTTGATGGGCGTACTGCACGGCATTGCAAACCGTGCAAAACAATTCGAGGATAGCGGCGAGCGACAAACGGCGGGCGCGGCAGTAAGTGTCTATCGCAACGCCTCTGACATACTCCATCACCAGGTAAGGCCGGCCGTCGGCACAGGTGCCGCCGTCCAACAGGCGGGCGATATTGGGGTGCTCCAAGGTGGCGAGGATGTGTCGCTCGATGTCGAAACGACTCCGCAGCGACTTCGCCCCCTGGTGGTATCGGAAGAGCTTGATCGCCACCTGCTGCCGGTATTGACCGTCGGCCCGCTCACCCAGAAACACGGTGCTCATGCCGCCGTCACCCAGCTCGCCGACGATCCGGTAAGGGCCGAGATGTTGTCCCATCAAGGTTTCCGGCTCGAACGTTTCGGGTAGTTGGACCGGCGCGATCGAAAGAAAGCCCCTGGCCTTGGGGGCCACCGCGAGCAGCGATTCGACCTCCGCCCGCACGTCGGTATCCACCCCTCCTGACACAGCGAGCCGCGCCCTACGCTCCTCGGGCCGGCACTCCGCGAGCGCCGCAAAAAGCTCTTCGACCCGCTCCTGCAGCACGGCTAGCTAGGCGACCGCTTCGTGCAGATCCCGGTAAAGCCACGCTTGCGCCAAGCACCACTTGCGTTTGATGGTGGCCGGCGAGAGGTGTAGCGCCTCGGCCGTTTTTTCAACAGTCAGCCCTGCGAAATAGCGCAGCTCGACGATGTGGCTCAGGGTCTCGTCGCGCTCGGCCAGACGCCGCAGCGCCCCGTCGAGCGCCAAGACATCGACCGCTTCCTCCGGTGCCGCTATCTCTTCATCGAGCGTGACCCGCACGGCGTCACCACCGCGCTTTCGTGCCTGGACGGAACGCGCCTGATCGATCAGCACCCGGCGCATTACCGCGGCCGCCACGGTGAAGAAATGACCGCGGTCCCGCCAATCGATCCGGCGCAGCTCCACGAAGCGTAGATACGCCTCGTGCACCAGCGCGGCGGTTTGTAAGGTATGACCGCGGCGCTCTCTTCGCATTTGCTGGTGAGCGATACGCAACAGGTCGTCGTACACCGCCTCCACCAGCCGCCCGATGGCCTGTGGCTGCCCTGCCTTCCAGAGCGTCAGTAGCTTGGTAACGGTGTCGTCATTCGTGGTGTCCATCGGCGCCCTACTACCCCGCAAGGGTCGCCGTAAGGATGAGCCGCTCCGGTCGCGATGGCAGTGACTTATTTCACAGGTGCACTGTGATATTCTTCACAGTATCTGCGGCGCGCCCGCAATGAGCGGCGGAACCCGCACCGATCGCTCTGGACACTGAAACACATCGCGCCCCTGCCTGTGTTAATCTGAGGCCATGGTCGCTGTACTGAACCCCAAGCCGGCGCCGGCCGCCGCGCGCATCGACCAGCGCGTGCGCTTGCACGGCGTGAGTTGGGAAGACTTCGAGGTGCTCTTGGCCGTGCGTGGCGACGACGGTGCGGTTCGCGTCAGTTATCTCGAAGGGGAGTTGGAGCTCATGGCACCGTCGATCGACCACGAGAACCTGAAGACGCGTCTGGCGCGCCTGCTCGAGGCCTATGCCGAGGAGCGGGGCATCGAGCTCGAGGGTTTCGGTTCCTGGACACTCAAGGCACAGGCCGAGGCGCGCGGGGCCGAGGCGGACGAGTGCTACCTGGTCGGTCTGCGCGAGCCCCTGCCGGCGGTGCCCGACATCGCCATCGAGGTGATCTGGACCTCGGGCGGGTTGGACAAGCTGGCGATCTATCGGGGCTTGGGCGTGCCCGAGGTATGGTTCTGGCGGGACGGGGGCTTGTGCTTCTACACGCTCGGTGCAGGCGGCTATGCACCCAGCGCGCGCAGCACCCGGCTCTCCGACCTCGACCCCGAGATCTTCACCCGCTGCATGGCCGAGCCCTCGCAGACCGCGGCCCTGCGTGCCTATCGGCAAGCCTTGCGCGCAGCCGCTCCGGGCGGCGCCTGACGGCAGCGGGGGTCCGCCCGGGCGCCGACGGCCCGACGAATTGGTCCACCCTCGTCGCCGCCCAAGCCGAGCCCCTTTGCCTTCTCCACCGGGTGTGTGAAGGAGTCCGGTCCGCCCCCACCCGTGCTGGGTGGCGGCGGGCCGGGTCCAACTGCGAATCAACCCGATGCCAACAGATTCAGAACCCGCGCTGATTGATTCCCGGCCCCCGCCAC
>JBQTJM010000136.1:0-7193 GCA_052387115.1 Gammaproteobacteria bacterium
TCGTCTCCGCGGACGCGCCTCTGGCCCCCACCCTGACCCTCCCCCGCTACGCAGGGGAGGGGATCCGCTGGCGGTGGAACCGTATTGAATTTCCAGATCAATCAGGACTTGTTCGAGCTGTGTTGTCCAACAGTTGAAACGCAAGTATCTAAATCGGTGCGATCTTCTCCCCGGCGCGCCGCAGCCGTTTCAGGAACACCGTCATCTCCTTCGCGGCCTGCACGTCGCCCCGGGCCTCGGCGGCTGCTAACCCCCGCTCGTAGGCCGTGGCCGCCTCCTCGATGCGGCCGGCGAGGACCAAGGCCTGGGCATAATGTTTCCAGGCGGCGGAATAGCCGGGATCGAGCGCCACGGCGGCTTCCAGATGCACGGCGGCCTCTTGGAAACGCCTGGCGTCGAGATAGCCCCGCCCGAGACCGAAACGCAGGAGGGCGCTGTCTTGCCCTTGGTGCAGCAGTTTCTCCAGGGCTGCTAAGCGCCGCTCAGCCTGCGACATCGGCGCCTAACTCGCCGAGACCTGTTTGGGATCGATCCCGAGGGCGCGCAGCTTGCGGTAGAGGTGGGTGCGCTCGAGCCCTACACGGTTCGCGACGCGGCTGATGCTGCCCCCGGTGACTTGCAGCTGATACTCGAAATAGGCGCGCTCGAACTGCTCGCGTGCCTCTCTGAGAGGTCGATCGAAGCTCGGCACGGGCTCGACGCTCGGGGCACTGGGCCGCGCCCCGAGGGCCGCGTCGATCTCGGGGGCCTCGATGACCGCCCCGCTGCCCAGGATGAGCAGGCGTTGCACGAGGTTCTTGAGCTCCCGGACATTGCCCGGCCAACCATAGGCGCGCAGGCGTTTCTGGGCCGCCAGGCTGAAACGGCGGCGCGGCAGTCCCTCCTGTGACGCGAAGCGCTCGGCGTAGTGATCGAGGAGGTCCGGGACATCCTCGGGGTGGTCGCGCAGCGGGGGGATCCTGAGCGAGACCACGTTGAGATGGTAGTAGAGGTCGTCCCGGACGCGCCCGCCCTGGACGAATTCCAGCAGGTTGTGGCGGGTGGCCGCCACGATGCGGACATCGACATGGACCGGGTCGCGCCCCCCGACGCGCAGGAAGGACTGGTGCTCGAGGGCGCTCAGGAGCCGCGCCTGCAGGCCCAGATCGAGATCGGCGATGTCCTTGAGGAGCAGGGTCCCGCCGTTGGCCTTCTCCAGAGAGCCGAAGTGGACCGCGCCGCGGTCCTCGCTCCCGAAGAGCTCCGCGCCGGGATTCTCGGTGGCGAGCCCGGCGACGGCCACGGTGACGAACGGCGCCTCGGCCCTCGGGCTCTGATCGTGGAGATAGCGCGCCAGGACCTCTTTGCCGGTGCCCGGCTCGCCGGCGATGAAGACCGAGGTGGGGTGCGAGGCGATGCGTCGCAACTGCTCGCGCAGGAGCGACATCGCCGGGCCGTTCCCGATGGGCTCGGCGGCCAGCGCGGCATGCGCCCGGAGCCCGATGTTCTCGCGGCGCAGCGCCGCCGCTTCGAGGGCCCGCCGGATGGTGAGGAGCAGCTTGGCCGTCGACAGGGGCTTCTCGATGAAGTCGTAGGCCCCGAGGCGGGTGGCTTCGACGGCGGTCTCGACCGTGCCGTGGCCGGACATCATGACCACGGGGCTGTCCTCGGCGTCGTCCCGCGACCACTCCTTGAGGAGCGAGATGCCGTCCTCGTCCGGCATCCAGATGTCGAGCAGGATAAGGTCCGGCCGGCGCGCGCGGCGGGCGGCGCGGGCCTCCGCGGCGTTGTGGGCTGTCGAGACCTCGAAGCCCTCGTCGCCCAGGATCTCACGCAACAGGCCCAGGATGTCCGGTTCGTCATCCACGACCAGGATCTGGCCGGCGCTCATACGACTTTCTTCTCGAGACCGCTGTTCAGGGGCTGTCTGCTTTCGACCGCGTTCCCCCCATTATACTTAGAATACTTATGCCCAAGCCCCGTGATCGGCAGCCGGATCACCGCCGAGGCCCCGCCGCCGGGGTTGTTTTCCATCCACACCACCCCGGCGTGCTCCTCGATGATCTTCTTGACGATGGCGAGGCCGAGGCCAGTGCCCTTGGGTTTGTGGGTCACATAGGGCTCGAAGATCTGGTCCAAGGACGCCTCCGCGACCCCTCGGCCCCGGTCGCCGATACGCACCTCGAGGAAATGAGGGCCGTCGTCGCCGATGTGGCGCGTCGTGACCGTGAGACACGGTGCCGCGCCGGGCTCGGTGGCCTCGATGGCGTTCTTGATGAGGTTGTTGAGCACCTGCCGCAGGCGCCCGGGGTCCGCTATCACGAGAGGTAGCTCCGGGTCCAGATCGGTCTCGAACTGGGCCTTGCGATCGACGCTGCGGTACAGCTCCAGCACCTCGGTCACGAGGTCGTTGATGCGGCACTCCTGTGCCTGCACGGTCGGCGTGCGCGCGTAGTCGGAGAAACTGTTGACCATCTGTTTCATGGTCTCGACCTGCTGGACGATGGTGTGGGTGAGCCGGTCCATGACCTCGGCCTCCGCTTCGGGCAGCGTCCCGAGGTACTTGCGTCGTAGGCGTTCGGCGGAGAGCTGGATGGGCGTCAAGGGGTTCTTGATCTCATGGGCGAGGCGCCGCGCCACCTCGCTCCAGGCGGCGTCGCGCTGGCCCTTGATGAGGGCCGTGATGTCGTCGAAGACGATGACATAGCCGCTGTCCCGATCGCTACCGCTCATGAGCGGCGTGCCCCGGCATAGGAGCACCTGGCGGCCGCCGGTACCGAAGAGCTGGACCTCTGCCCGCCAATCCGCCGTCGCCGCGCGGGCCGCACCCCGTATCGCCTCGCAAAGCGGCCGCAGGTGGGGATGCTGTTCCGCCGCCACGGCCAGCGCGGTGCCGCGCTCGGCATCGAGATCGATGCCCAATATCCTGCTCGCGGCGGCATTGGCCGTGCGGAGCCGCAGTTGCCGGTCGAGGGTCAGGACGCCCGAGGACAGGCGCCCCAGCACCGCCTCCAGATAGGCGCGCTGGGCCTCGACCTCGTCGCGCGCGCGCCCGATCTGCCGGGTCATGTCATTGAAGGACTGGACTAGAAAGCCGAGCTCGTCGCGGCTCGCGACCGGCAGCTCCTGGCTGTAGTCGCCCGCCGCCACGCTGCGGGTGCCCTCGGCCAGATCGCGGATCGGGGCGGTCACGCGCCGGGCGCAGTACAAGGCCGCGAAGATTGCTGCCAGGATGGTGAACACCAGCACCAGGGTGAGGGTCATCGCGAAGCTCAGCTTGAGCTGTTTGCGCAGATAGGCGAGCTCTTTGTACTTGCCGTAGGCGCGTTCCACGTTTTCGGCCAGCGCGTTGACGTCGCGGGAGACGGGGTAGAGGGCTTGCAGATAGCCCGCATCTCCGCCGGGACCGAGCTCCTCGACCGGCACCACGACCCTTACCGCCAGCTTGCCGCTGCGGATCGGGTCGAGCCCGATATAGGATTGTCCCTGGCGAAGCTGGAGCAGGATGGGCGCGCTCGGGACCTCGGGGATCATCTCGGGGCTGGCGCTGCTGATAGCGACGATGGCGCCGCGCCGGGAGAGCAGCAGCAACTCGTCGGCGCCGTGCTGGGCACGCAGGTGATCGAGCCCGATGGGCAGGCTCGGGTTGGCGACGATGGTGCTGCCCGGGTGGCGCAGCTCGCGGAGGTCGAGGGCGTTGCCGTCCGGGGGGCCTTGGGTCAGTTGTTCGGCCAGCTCCTCGGTCTGGCGCAGGAGCTTGCGGGTGCGCTGGTCGATGGTGTTACGGCTGAGCTTGAGGGCGTCTTCGAAGGCGCGCTCGATGCGCAGATCGAACCAACTGTCGATGCCCCATCGTAAAAAGTCACGGGAGAACACGAACACGACGAGCGCGGGGAGCAACGCCAGCGCGACGAACAGGCAGAGGAGGCGCGCCCGCAACCGCGCCCCCGGCTGGTGCTCGCGCAGATCGCGATACAGGCGCCGGATCTGTACTGCGATGAGCACGACGAAGAGCACCAGTCCCGCCGCGTTGATGGCGAGCAGGACGACGTACAGCTCGCCGAAGCGCGCCGCATCGTGGGTGACATCGCTCAGGAGGATCAGCGAGGCGAGCAACAGCAGGGTGAGCGCGATCCCCGCGGCCAAGGTCCCGCGCGAGCGACGGCCTGAAGCGATAGAAGACATAGGGCCGCTCATGGCTTCAATCCCCACCGGCGCCAGGGGCTTCCGATCCGCCACTCCGATGACAGGTAGGCGACCAGGCGCAGCGGGCCCGGCAGGGCAGCGAGGTCGAGGCGCGCCCGAACAGCCACCTCGTAGCGGTAGCCGGGCCGGAGGGAACGCTCGTCGATCACGGGGATATCCCCCAGCTCGCCGAGGGCATCGGCGGCGTCCTCGATGGACGGGAAGCTGTCCTGCTCACCGGTGACCAGGTTGGTGGCGAGGTAGTGGCCGGAGAGCGCATGGTGCTCGACCCGATAGCGCTGCCGGACCCCCCCGATACGCTTGTCCCACAGATACGCGCGCAGCTCTTCGATCTCGACCTCGACGAGCAGAGTCAGGGGCACGCCACTCCGGAGCGCCTTGAGCGGCTCACCGACGATCCCGAAGCGCAGCGTCGCATCCAACACATAGAGCCCGTGGGAGCGGCGCAAGGTGGCGTTTTCGATGGTGATCGGGGAAGGCGCCGCTTGGACTGCGGACGCCAATACCAGGAGCAGGACGAGCAGTCCTGTGGCGAAACGAGGCGGCATCGCCCGATTCACGCGGCCCGGACCACGTTGCCGCAACCGGCCGCCAGGGTGCCTCGATGGGCACCAGCCGAGCCTTTCGGTGTCTGTCCAGAAATGGCGTGATGCGATGAGCATTTTCCGAGGGAAGAACGGAACCGGTAGCACGCGCGCGACGTCCGGGTCCCCGCAGACCTGGTAGGTCGTCACGACCGTGATGCGGTCTCATGAGGTGACGAAGGGTCATGGCCCGCGTGCGCACGAGATCCAGCCGCATCGCCACGCCTCTGCGTGCGCTCGCATCGGAGTTGGCCTATCCTATCATTACTGCAACCGGGCAGGGATTTGCGGCCGGCCCTCACCGCACAGCATACGACACCAATGTCGGCCATACCCTCGTGCGCCTTCCCCAGGGCCGCTCGTCCCGTCACCGCGGTCTACGGGCCCCGACGACCCGAGCAAGACGGGGGTCTACCGCGTGGTCGAGGGTCGCCAGGCCCGAGGGCGACCGCCGCTTTCTCCCTGGCCCGTGCGTGGATGTGGCGTTCCGTGCGGGAATGACGCGCTCATACGTCGACGTTGACGGGCCACTGAAAAATTGACTCGACGAGGTGGATACCGCGATGGCTGCCCCGGTACGGAGTGACGAGCGTTCATCCGAGCGCCTGCCACTCAAGCTGGAATTGCGGCCTGTGGTGAATCTTCAGGACGATCAGTTCTACGAATTCTGTCGTATCAACCGGGACGTTAGGATCGAGCGAAACGCCGAAGGAGAGCTCTTGATCATGCCACCCACCGGAGGCGAGACCGGCGCGCGAAATGCGGAAGTGACGATGCAACTGGGGGTGTGGGCCAAGCGCGACGGGCGTGGGGTCATATTCGATTCCTCGACAGGTTTCCTTCTCCCCAACCGTGCGGTGCGCTCCCCGGATGCCGCATGGATCAGCCACTCCCGTCTCCCGGCGCTGACGCAGCGTAGACGCTTCATCGCGCTATGCCCGGATTTCATAATGGAGCTGCGTTCGCCGACGGATAATCTCGGCGTCCTGCAGGCGAAACTATGCGAATACCTTGAGAACGGGGCTAGCCTTGGGTGGCTGATCGATCCGGACGCCAGGCTGGTGCACGTGTATCGTCCCGAGACCCCCGTGGAGCGTATAGAAAATGCCGTTGAGATATCTGGCGACCCGGTACTTGCGGGATTCGTCCTGGATCTGCGTGAGATCTGGTAAAAAGGTCTTTTTGTAACTAAGGCAAGAAGGACTGTACAATGTTTCGCGTGACCACAAAGAAGGACTACTGGCATTATTTAGACTCAGGCGCGGCCAAACCGAATAGAGGCACACTGAAGGACGTACAGGATGCCTTCATCCTGTATGTCCTTCGTGAGGTTGAGAAGAAACGTATCCTGGAGCTTGGGGGCGGCAACTCGCGCGTTCTCCCGTTATTGGCAGAACGCAACGAGTGCTGGAACATCGACAAGTTTGAAGGACTTGGCGGCGGCCCAATCAAAGCGAAGAAGGGTCGCGGGATTCGAATTATTAGAGAATATATGGGTTCGTTCTGTGACGAAATTCCGAGTCAGTACTTTGACTACGTGATATCCATCTCTACTGTAGAGCACATTCACCACGAATTCTTTCCGGCATCGATGAGAGACTGCACACGCGTCCTAAAGCCCGGCGGGCTTATGTTTCACGCGATCGACCTATATCTTCTGGACGATATCGCTCAACACCCACATGGCACGCGTCAAAGGTCGAGACTTGGCTTGTACCGGTCGGCGCCCGAGATAGTCGAGGGCGCGTGTGAATGGATCGAACCCCCTGTTGTCGATGAAAACGTTACTGCCAGGGCAAGTTTCGCGGGCAATTCAGTCGACCAACTCTACAAGTGGAACGTGTCGGCTCCCGCTTTGATGGATGTCCGTGAAATCGCGATCTCCTGCAACCTGGAGGTCGGCCTGCGGAAGGCTCTTTGACGAAACGCACTATGGGTACGTAGGTTGATCGTTCGCAGGCTGGCGTAAGACAAGCAATGATCGTTGCGCATCGGCGGCATCCTCGATCGAAGGGAAGCTGTCCTGTTCGCCGGTGACCAGGTTGGCGACGAGGTGGCCCCTGTAGGGCGGGCATCGCGCAAGCCGACCTCGACGACATTCTGGATTACCTCACCCGCGAAGCCGGCGACCCTGTCGCCTGCCGCTACGGTGACAGCTTCCGCGACGCCTTCGCGTTCTTGACCGAGTTCCCCCGCACCGGTTCCCCACGACCCAACTTCGGTGCCACCATGCGCATCAAGACGGTTTGGCCGTACGTCATCCTCTATCGCTACAGCGCCGACAACAACACCGTGCGCCTAGCAGCCTGTCGGACTTAGCATGGAACTTTTCAAGGGCGGGGCGATCGGATCTGTCAGGGTTCCAACGAGCGCGCGTCCATGAACCATTTCCGTTCCTGTGATCGTGAAACACCGTACCTCTTG
>JBQTJM010000137.1:0-10884 GCA_052387115.1 Gammaproteobacteria bacterium
GGCACGCCCAGGGCCACGATCATGAGACCGGGCCAGGTGTACTGGGGTTTCTGGACGAGGAGGTTCGCGACCACGAGGGCCGTGAGCGCGAGGTAGGCGGCCGGGAGCCAGGGGTAGCCGGGGGAGAGGTGGGGGCGTTCGGCCTCGGGACGTCGCCAGCGCAGGAGGAAAAGCCCGATGCCGGTCAGGAGATAGAACAACAAGGCCGCGATGATCACATAATCGAGGAGCTGGCTGTAGGTCCCCGACAAACATAACACCGAGGCCCACAGCGCCTGAAACCAAAGCGCGCGTGCGGGGGTCCTGAATTGCGGGTGTAGTTTCGCGGCGCCTCGGAAAAACAGGCGGTCTTCTGCCATGGCGTAATAGACTCGGGCGCCTGCGAGGATCATGCCGTTGTTGCAGCCGAAGGTCGAGATCATGATAGCGAGCGCCATGAGGTAGAGGCCCGGCTCGCCGAACATCGCCTGCAACGCCGCGGTGCCGACCCGGTCTTGTGGCGCCTCGGCGATGGACTCGGCGGGGAGGACGAGGAGATAGGCCACGTTGGCGAGGAGGTAGAGGAGGACGACGACGAGGACCCCGCTCCGCATGGAGAACCCGAGATCGCGCGTCGGGTCCTGCATCTCGCCGGCGGCGAAGCCGACGTTGTTCCAGGCATCCATCGCAAACAACGACCCCACCATGGCGGCCCCGATCGCGGGCCAGACATGAACGGGGATCCCGCCCGCGGGCCAAAACCCGGCCCCGAAGTTGGCGGCCAGGGCGTCGGCGTTCTGTCCGATGGTCACCCCCAAAAGGATCAACGCGGCGAGCGAAGCGGTCTTGATGGCAGTCAGTGACGTCTGGATGAGCGCCGCGGTTTTGACGCCGCGCACATTGATCCAGGTCAGGACCACGATCGATGCGAGGGCGAAGATTCGTTGCCACGACAGGCCCACCTCGATGGGCCCGCTCGGCAATTCGACCCCGACCCCGACGAACACGTCCGGCGACAGCGCGGGCCACCAGACCGCCGTGAAGCGGGCGAAGGCGACCGCGACCGCGGCGATGGTGCCGGTCTGGATCACCAGGAAGAAGGTCCAGCCGTAGAGATAGCCGACGAGCGGCGAGATCCCCTCGCGCAGATACACATACTGCCCGCCGGCGCGCGGGAACATCCCCGCGAGCTCGATGTAGGTCAGCGCGCCGAGCACGGTGATGATCCCGGAGAGCCCCCAGACGAGCAAGAGCAATCCGGGACTCTGGACCTGCCTCACGATGTCGGCCGAGACGATGAAGATCCCCGAGCCAATCATGGAGCCGACCACGAGCGCCGTGGCATCCAGGCGGGACAGCGCCCGGACGAACCCGGTTGGGGTGCTGGCCATGGTCTAGGCCGAAGTTCAGTCTATTAATATGCTCGCTGTCTCGGACCGGCCTCGGGCTCGGGCTCGCCTCAAGTCACCTGAAGCCCGACGTCGAACGTCGCTGTATAGCCTTGACCCTGCTCCACTGGCGAGAGCATCAATTGGCTTCCACCGTCCCGGAAGATACCGTCTCCGTCATTCTTCACAGGCCGTTGTCCCTTGCTGGCGTAGGGTTTGTGCGCATGCACTCGATCGGTGATCGCGTCATCGAAGTAAAGCTGAGACGTAAACTCATACGTCTGTCCGGAGTCGACCTTGACGCGCACCTTAAAGTGGATGTGGACCGTTCTGCCGCGATACCACCCCGGATAGATGGTTGTGAACCGCACACCGCCATTCGCATCCGTGACTTGATAACCGCGCAGGGACATCTTCCCTACCGTATTGAAACTCGGGTCGGTAACGTCCGAATAAACTCCCGCCGCGTCACAGTGCCAAATATCCACGATAGCCCCCACGAGAGGAGTGCAACCAGCATTGTTGATTGAAGAGATGCGAAGCCGAAGTAGTAACGGCATACCCGCTTTCACCGCTCCGTCCGCGGGGTCGATCCGGATGTCGGAGCGGTTGAGGCGCTCGTCGACAAAGTATGGTCCTTCCGTCTGCTCCGGGGTCACGATACAGGGTGGCAGTTCGCCGGAGCCAGCCTGCGCACTTGAGCGTCCGGCAAGCATGACGCCTCCGGCTGCCGCGAGTAGAGCCAGTACCTCGCGGCGACTCATGCCCAAAGCGGTTTCTCGATCATCGTGCATAGCCTTCCTCCTCGAATCACTTATAGGTCGCGGACTCCATCCCAGTGTGGCTATGATAATGATATTCCGATGGACAAGCCCTCCGGTCGATGTGCTGGTGTGCTCCGTCGCGGACGTCGCCCGCTTCGGCGCATGGTCCGGTACGGTGCTCTCAGTGCCTTGCGGGAAGGAAAGGTCCTGCATGACATCACGTATTGATCTCGTAGCGTGATTTCCTGGTTTCCTGGTTCCCAAGCTCCGGCTTGGGAACCAGGTCCGTGAAGCTCCTGCTTCATGTCTCCATTTACCGGGCCCGCATCACCTCGATCAAGCCTTCCTGCCCGGCATGATTCCGGGCACTGGAATACCGCCAATGCTCCGGCTGGTCGACATAGCCGCGTTTGACCGGGTTGTGGTGGATATAATCCAGTTTCTGATGCATCATTATCTCGGATCCGATGAGTTGCGGGTGACTGCCTTCCTCCCAAACCTGATACCGGCTTTCGGGCTTGTGCGAGCGCTTGAAGAGGATTAATAACTCCAGAAGCCTGCTCGAACCTCGGCTCTCCAGATAGGCAATGATTTCCCTGGCCGTGAAGGACTTGAAACGCTGTATATCCCGGCTCAGGTTCTCCGATTTGGCAACACCGTTTCCGGCCGGGTAAACAGTGGCAGCCAGTGGTTTACCGTCGCGGTTAGGAAGTGCGGGCATGATTCTTGGTGAACACGGTAACGGCTTCGAGGCATAGCGAGGTATCGAGGGGCGGAATTCAGGCAGGTGGTGCTCGATTGACCCTATTGGCTTTTGATTTAAGCGTTTCCAAGTTCCAACGGCGGGATGAATTTCCGGGAAGCTAGAGCTTCCCTACCGAGTTCCCAAGCCGGAGCTTGGGAACCAGTAAAGCAGTTTCTTTATCATCTCTGGCCTCCTTTTTTATATCTCTGCGTCAGCGACATCCACCGGGACCGGCACCCCATGCAGGTTGCGATAGATCCTGGCGGCCCAGATCGCGTCGGTGGACCGGCGCCCGCATGATGACCAACAGGTCGACATCGCTGTCGAGGGATCGTTCTCCGCGCGCGCAAGACCCGAACAGGATAAGACGCCGCGGGTTGGCAGTCTTCACGATGCGAACGATGACATCGCGCAACTCCATAGCCCAAGGGTCTTTCTGTTGAAGAACCGCTGCTTCGCTACTCGTGACCCGAAGAAGCATGCCCGACTCCATCCCAGCCACGGTGGTGGCTTATGATAATGATATTCCGACGGACGAGCTCTGTCCGCTCGGCGGCGCGCTGCCTGCCGCTATGTCCGGGCCGCCTCCCTCGAGGAACGCCCCAGGATCCCCTTGTCGAGTAAGAGATGCAGGGCCAGGCGGACGCCGAAGCCGGTGATGTCGGTGGGGATGTGCGCGAGTCCGCCTTTGTGCGTGCCGCTCGAGAGATCGATATGGATCCAGGGGACGCCGTCCTTGACGAAGCGCTGGAGAAAACGCGCGGCCAGGATGTGGTCGGCCGGGGCGTCCTCAGCGCACTGCTTGATATCGGCGACCGTGCTCTCCAGCGCCTCGTCGTAGTCGGGATCGAGCGGGAAGGGCCAGACTCTTTCGCCGCTCTCGCGGCCGGCCTCGATGAGCATCGCGTAATACTCGGGGCGGTTGGTGAAGACCCCGCTGTAGCTGTTGCCGAGCGCGCGCTTGCAGGCCCCGGTCAAGGTCGCGAAGTCGATCATGAGCGAGGGTTTCGCACGCGATGCCAGGGTCAGCGTATCGCACAGGACCATGCGGCCCTCGGCGTCGGTATTGATGATCTCGATGGTCGTGCCGTCCATGGCCGTCACGACGTCGTTGGGCTTGTAGGCGCTCGGGCCTATGTGATTGGTCGCGAGCGCCAGCCAGCATTCGATCGGGAACGGGACCTTGAGGCGTGTCAGCGCCAAGAGCGTGCCGAGCGCCACGGCGCTGCCCTGCATGTCCTTGTGCATGCCCAGCATGAAGTTGGCGGGTTTCAGGTTGACCCCGCCGGTATCGAAACAGATCCCCTTGCCGCACAGCGCGAGCCCGCCGCTCCGCGCCGCGCCGTATTTGAGGTGGACGATGCCGGCATCGGGCTCGGGGCTGCCCTGGGCCACCGCCAGGAAGGCCCCGGCCTTGCGGCGCGCGAGGGCCTTCAGGTCCAGAAACTCCAGGTGCCAGCCCTCGCCCTTGGCGAGCGCCGTCACCCAGCGGCGGTAGTGCCCTGGTGTCAGCTCATTGGCCGGCAGACCGGTGAGCTGGCGGGCCAGGCCGTTGCCCTCGGCCTCGGCTAAGCTCCGCTCGAAGCCGTGGGTGGCCTCGCAGCCGTAGATCTCTATGCGCTCGATCCGCGCCGGCAGGGTCTTCTTGGCCGTGAAGCGCGGCATCTCCGTGCTCGCGGCCAGTGCCGCGGTGAGGAGCGCTTCGGTCATGCGCTCGGCGGCCGCCCCCTCGAAACCGCACACGCAGACGCCGAGCACCGAGGCTTCGAGGGCGACGTGAGGCGCCAGGAGCTGGCGCGCCAGGGTCAAGAGCTCGAAGGCCTCTATCTCGGCCGTGACGCAGGCGAAAGCGACGTGGCTCGCGCGGCTGTTCGGCAGGTCTAGGCCGAGGCAGCGCTGCTTGCGCCGCTCCGTCGGCTGGCGCTCGTAACGCCGTTTCAGCGCCTCTCCGTAAGGGAGCGTATCACCGATCCTATCCCAGCCCTCGATCGGCAGGAGCATCACCCAATGCGCGAACGCATCCACCTCGCGTCTCGACGGCAAGGCATGGGATTGCGACAGCTTGATATCCGGTGTGTTCATCGATGCCGTTATAACGGGTATCTCAGGCGTATATTCACGAGGCCACCACCGCCGTGCCGAGGCCGCCCATGCCGTTCAATCCAGGGTGCGTCGATAACGCTGTCGCCCGGCGACCAGCGCCACCAGCAGGAACGCCAACATGGGCCACAGATGAGGCAGCACTTCTGACGCATCATACCCCTTCAGCAGGATCCGCGTACCAGCCGCAGGAAGTGAGTCAAAGGCAAGAGCTCCCCCAGGGTTTGGGCCCATTCGGGCATGCCCCGGAACGGAAACATGAAGCCCGAGAGCAATAGAGAGGGCAGAAAGAAAAAGAATCCCATCTGCATGGCCTGCAGCTGATTCCTGGCGACGGTCGAAAAGGTCAACCCCAGGGTCAGATTGGCCGCGATGAAGACGAGCATGCTGAGCGCCAGGAACGTCAGGTCACCCAGCATCGGCACATCGAAGACCAGGCGTGCCGCGGCCAGGATGAGCCCTGCCTGAAGGTAGCCCATGAAGACATAGGGGACGATCTTCCCGAGCATCACTTCCAGAGGACGCACCGGCATGGCCAGGAGGTTTTCCATGGTCCCGCGCTCGCGCTCGCGGGTCATGGCGAGACCCCTCAACAACACCAAGGTCATGGTGAGGACGACCCCCATGAGCCCTGGAACGATGTTGTAACGGGTCAAGCCTTCTGGATTGAAATGGCGGTGGATGCGTAACTCGAAGGGGGGCGGCCGCCCCTGCAAATGTTGCAGAGTGCCCTGCAGGTCCCGATTCAGTACGTCCACGATCAAGGTGTTGACGGACGCGACGGCGTTGCTCGCCGCGGCCGGATCGGTGGCATCGATCTCCAGGAGCACGGCCGGGAATTCGCCCCGAACGAGCTTGCGCGAAAAACCCGCCGGGATCGCGAGGACAAACTGGACATCGCCACGGCGCAACAGCGCCTTGGCCTCGTCTTCCCGGCTCGGCTGATACAGCACATGAAAATAGCCGGTCTGTTGCATCCCGGCGATGAGACTGCGGGCGAAGACGCTTTGATCGGCGAGGAGCACGGCTGTCGAGAGGTGCTTGGGATCGTTATTGATGGCGAATCCGAACAGGGTGAGCTGGATGAGGGGTATCCCGATCATCATCGCAAAGGTCAGACGATCCCGTCGCATCTGCACCAGCTCCTTGGTGACGATGCCCCACAAACGCCTCAGCGACGCGGCTAGGGGACTCATCGCGGGGGACTCACGGCGGCGAGCTCACGGGCATCACATTTCATGATGCAAGTACTCTAGCAGGTGATCGGCTGGGTGAGCCTGCCAGCGGCGCAGCCGGCCCGGGTCATCTAAGCGCGGCTCTGGCGTTTTCCACCACCATTGGCCGGTTCAGGCGAGCGCGTTCGCGAGATCGGCGATGAGGTCGTCCACGTCCTCGATCCCGACCGACAGGCGCACGAGGCCATCGCCGATCCCGAGTGCCTCACGGGTCTTCGGCGGGATGGCGGCGTGGGTCATGGTGGGCGGGTGCCCGATGAGACTCTCGACGCCGCCCAGGCTCTCGGCGAGCGCGAAGAGACGGCAGCGTTCGAGGACACGCCTGGCTTCCGCTAGCCCGCCTCCGAGCACGGCGCTGAGCATGCCGCCGAAACCGCTCATCTGACGCCGGGCGAGGGCGTGCTGCGGGTGACTTGCGAGCCCCGGATAATGGACCTTCTCCACCTTGGGATGTCTTTCCAGCCAATCGGCGATGGTGGCGGCGTTGTGGCCGTGGCGCTCCATGCGCAGGGCCAGGGTCTTGATCCCGCGCAACGCGAGAAAGGCGTCGAAGGGACTGGCGATGGCGCCGGCCGCGTTTTGCAGAAACGCCAGGCGCTCGGCCAATTCCCCGCTCGCCGTCACGACCACCCCGCCCACCATGTCGGAATGGCCGTTGAGGTATTTGGTCGCCGAGTGCACCACCAGATCGAAGCCGTGCTCGATGGGACGCTGGGCCCAGGGCGTGGCGAAGGTATTGTCCGCCACAGTGAGGATGCCGCGTGCCCTCGCGATCTCGGCGACCATGGTGAGGTCCACGAGCTTGAGCAGGGGGTTGGTCGGGGTCTCCACCCAGATCATCCGCGTCTCCTGGCGCAGTGCCGCCTCGATCGTCGCGCGCTCGCGCAGATCGGTGTAGGTGAAACTAAGACCCGCGGAGCGGCACCGAACCCGTTCGAACAGCCGGTAGGTCCCGCCGTAGAGGTCATCGACGCTGAGCACGTGCGCGCCGGCGTCGAGCAGCTCGAGCACGGTGGCTATCGCCGCCATGCCCGAGGCGAAGGCGAACCCCGCGCGCCCGCCTTCGAGGTCCGCGACGCAACGCTCATACGCCAGCCGCGTGGGGTTGGCGGTGCGCGAATAGTCGAACCCCTTATGCACGCCCGGGCTCTGTTGCACATAGGTCGAGGTCGCATAGATCGGCGTGATCACGGCGCCGGTAGTGGGATCGGGGGGTTGGCCGGCATGAATGGCGCGCGTGGCGAATCCCTGGGAATGAGAGTCGGGCATGGGTGATCTCCCTTAACCTAAATCAGGTTAATGCACGCCTCGGCGCAGATAATTGATGAGATCGATGCGGGTGATGAGCCCGAGGAATCTGTCACCCTCGCACACGATGGGGACCATGCCGCTCTCGAGCAGGGGCAGCACCTCGGCGAGCGGTGTAGCGAGCTGCACGGTTTCGAGCCGGGTGCTCATCACCGACCCCACCCGATCCTGGAAACGCTCCTCGTGACCGTAGACGGCGAGGAGCAGATCGGACTCGTCGATGATGCCTACGATGCGCTCGCCCTCCAGCACCGGGAGTTGCGAGATGTCATAGAGCTTGAAGCGCCCGTAGGCCGTGAGCAGGGTGTCCCCGGCACTGACCGTGATCACCGCGCGATCGGCATACAGCCTAGAGATGAGGTCGCGCAGATCGCCGTGTGGCTCACGCTCGATGAAACCCTGGTCGATCATCCAGTATTCATTGTACATCTTGGACAGGTATTTGTTGCCGCTGTCGCAGACGAAGGTGACCACGCGCTCTGGTCGGCTGCGGCCCCGGCAATACTGGAGCGCCGCGGCCACGAGCGTGCCCGAGGACGAGCCCGGGAAGATACCCTCTCGTCGCAGCAAGGCCCGAGCGGTCGCGAAACTCTCGGCATCCGTGATGGTGTAGACGTGCCGCACCCGCGAGAGGTCACAGATGGGCGGGATGAAGTCCTCCCCGATCCCTTCGACCAGCCAGGAACCCGCCCGGCCGAGGGTACCGGTCCTGACGTAATCGGCCAGAACCGAGCCCGCGGGATCGGCCAGCACCATGTTCACTTCGGGTGCGACCCGACCGAAAAAGCGGCTGAGGCCCGTCAGGGTGCCGCCGCTGCCGACGCCGCACACCACGGCATCGAGCTCCCCATCCATCTGCCGCCAGATCTCCGGGCCCGTGCCTTCCTCGTGAGCCTTGGGGTTGGCGGGGTTGGCGAACTGGTTGACGTAGAAGGAGCCGGGGGTCTCCCGCTCCAAACGCTCGGCGAGGTCCTGATAATATTCCGGATGGCCGCGGCCGACATCCGAGCGGGTCATCACTACCTCTGCGCCCAGGGCCTTCAGGTGGAAGATCTTCTCCTGGCTCATCTTGTCGGGGATGACGAGGCGCAGGCGATAGCCCTTGCGCGCCGCAATCAATGCCAGGGCGAGCCCGGTGTTGCCCGCCGTCGCCTCGATCAAGGTGCCACCCGGACGGAGCTTCCCCTCCCTCTCCGCCGACTCGACCATGGCCAGCGCGATGCGGTCCTTGATCGATCCGCCGGGGTTCTCATTTTCCAGCTTCACGAACAGGCGGCAGGGGCCGGCGTCCAGTCGGGTCACTTCGACCAGGCGGGTGTTGCCGATGAGCTCGATGATATTCATGCCGCGGTGCCTCCTGGATCGGTCGAAGAAAGGCTACGGCCGACGCCGGCGGCTCAGGATCCTACGAGAACGTGTCGCGGAGGGGGTGGCTGCCCTAGCTAGGACCGACCTTTGCCGCAGACCATCATATACCAGGCGGGTCCGGAGCACAGGCCGATCCCCGGGAAGGCCGAGGCTCATTCTATAGGTATCCCGGAGGGAGAGGGACCGTGGAGAGGTACCCGAAATTTGAAATGTGTTTTGCCCGGTGTTTGGCCAGGTGTTCAACCGGCGCCGCCGGCCATTGCCAACTCGGCGCGGGCAGGGCGCCGTGGCCGTTCGAGATCGCAGAGCAAGGCGTTCGCGAGACGCGCCGCCTGTCCGCGGATCTCCGGCACGGCGGTGGTTTCCCAGAGCATGCCTTTTTCCGGCGGGCCGAGCGTATACAGGTGGCGGGACGCACAGCCGGCGGCGTCTAACAAAGCCCCGTTCGAACCGGTGGCGAGCCCGAGGCCCAGGGGGTCCGGATGGACCAGGCCGCGGTCGAGCAGATCGTTGATCAGCCGGCTTTCCAGCTTGCGGTAATCGCTTTCGGAGCCGGAGCAGTTCACCACGGCATCGACGCGGAGCGAGCTGACCTCATCGAAACCGCGTCGCCTGATCACTACATCGACGCCGTTCCCGTCCTCCCGATAACCCATGACGCGGCCGACATGGCGGACCAATTGCCCAGATTCGGTCAATGCCTGCAGATGGTCGCCCACGAATGGTGCGAGCCGATGCCGGTGACCATCCCAGAAGGGGCGCAGGTGGCGCAGGAAACGCCGTTGCTCCGCGAGCGGCAGGCTCGCCCACAAGGTCGGCGTGGCCGGTCGCAGGGCGTCGATGGCGGCGCGCCAGTCACAGCGCTGGGATCGGATGTAATGACGGATATGGCGCAGCCAGGCACCGACCGCCCGCGGCCGGGCCTCCGCGGCGATGCTGAAATCGACCGGTGCAGCCGGGCGATGCGCCTGGGGCCACACCCCGCGCCGGGACAGCACGTGCAGGGTCCCGCGGTAACCGGCCTCGCTCAGCGTAATGGCCCAATCGGCCATGGTGAGGCCGCTGCCGATGGCGAGGCAGGACCGCGTCTCCATCAGGGCCGCCAGCACCTCCGGGCCCCAGGGATCGCCGTGATAACGGTCGCTTTCATAGAACGACCGATCGCCCACGTTCGGATCGCCGGGATGAAAATTGCCCAGGGCCAGGACCACCCGCTCGACCTCCAGGCGCTCACCGCTGGCCAGACGGACACTGATCCCACATGGCCCGCGCTTGAGGCCTACCGCCTCGCCGGTCTTGCGTTCCAGCCGCACCCCGGCGGGTGCCCCGCGCTCGGCCTGGTCGAGCACCCCGCACAGGTAATCCCCGTAGGCGCGTCGCGGTAGGAACGACGCCGGGGTGATCGCGGTGATCCAGGGGGGATTGATCAATCGGTGCTCGCGCGCCCTGGCCCAGCGGAGAAAGTGCTCCGCGTCTTCGGGGAACGCGCTCATCTTGGCGGCGGGCACGTTCAGGAAATGGCAATCCCGGACCGTGCTGTAGGCGACCCCCCGACCGAATTGGTCGGGGGCGCGTTCGATGAGGCGCACCGTGAGCGGGCCCGCGGCTTTCCTCAATAGGTGCGCCGCGACCAGCGTGCCGCTGAATCCAGCGCCGACAATGGCGATCTCCATGGGGAACGACCTATTCGCAGTACCGGTGGCCGGCAATGCAAAGACGGGCCCACTACCCCACAGCGGGTCAGCACGCCAGGAGATCCCCCGAGGGCCCTCGCGAGGTTTCAGCGCAGCAAGGCCCTAGCCTTCATCCACTGAAGCCGTTGGCCAGTTGCTGTAAGTAAGGCACGTAGGTACCGCTGCATGAGTGGTTGGCGCCGATAGAGCCCATCTGGGCACAGTATGCGACGGGGGTGGCTGTCACGTGTGCGAACTGGATGATCAGCTCGCTACCGAGTCCCACGCAAGCGGGTGGTGAGATGGGCACGATATCCGGGCTGT
>JBQTJM010000138.1:0-3700 GCA_052387115.1 Gammaproteobacteria bacterium
CGAGATACAATCGCCACAACCAGCGCAGGTCGAGGGGCACGGTCAGGAGGGTGAGCTGCCACCCCGCCACGTCCATCAGGAACGTCGCGGCGAAGAACAGCAGCACGAAGACCATCCCCAGGAGCCCGATGTCCCGGACATGGTTCAGGACCGCAGCCATGTCCATGTCCCGCACCGCCAGCGCGAGGAGTAGGACCCCGAGGACCAGACACAAGGGCTTCACATAGTTCATAAGCATCGATCCGGTAGCATCAAAACGGGCCCGCCCGGGCCGCGAAGGTCCGAACGGGATCGACCTCGACCCCCTCGGCTTGACCGGTGCCGCGCACATCGTCCGGGGAGAGGGGTGTCCGTGAGGAGGACGATCCCATGGCATTGATGAGTTGGCCACCTGTTGTTATTTCGATACACAAGACGGGTTCTTCCGCTGCAATAATGTTACAGTATACTCCGCCGAGCGTACATTTGTTGCGCCGCCGCTTCGTGACCGCGTGCGGCCGCACCCTTCTCCCTTTCGGACAGCGCTTGAGACACTTACGCCCAAGAACGGTTTCTGGATGACCGCCCTAACCGAACCCGGGGTCCTCACCGGCCAGGACCTCGATGCGCTCGGCGCGGAATTTCGCCTCCGGCACCGGTGCCTGATCGTGCGCGATGCCCTCGCGAAGCCGGTCCTCGAGGGTCTGCTCACCGCCCTCCCGGACCTGCGCCCCGAGGTGCATCGCAACTATCTTCCCGGCCACAAGAAGGGCGGCAGCATCAGCCGCTTCCAGCTCGACCGCCTGGCGCCGGTGTTCGGCGAGTTGTATCGTTCGGCGGCATTCAGGAGCTGCCTGGAACGGATCAGCGGGGAGCGTCTCCATCCGTGTCCTCTGGACGATCCGCACGCCTATGCCCTCTATTACTACACGCAAGAGGGCGACCACATCGGCTGGCACTACGACAACTCGTATTATCGAGGGCGGCGCTACACGGTCTTGATCGGCCTCGTGGACCAATCGGGCAGCCGCCTGGAATACCAGCTCGACCGGCCCAAGCGCGCCAAGCATGAGCACGAGATCCACAGCGTCGCCACCGATCCCGGTACCCTGGTGGTCTTCGATGGCGACGGGCTCTACCACCGCATCACGCCGCTCGGGCGCGGCGAAGAGCGCATCGCGCTGACCCTGGAATACGTCACCGATCCGAGAATGTCGCCCGTGTGGCGCTTCGTATCGAACATGAAGGACGCCATCGCCTATTTCGGCTTCGCCGCGGCCTTCGGTGGCGGGAAGCGCGCGCGTACCGGCCAGTGATCCCCGCAGAGGACCGGGCCCCGCCAAGGGCGGTCATCGTCGCGGCCGGGGTTGGCCGGAGGCTCGGGATCGATCACCCCAAGTGCCTCCTCCGGATCGGCGGGCGCACCCTCCTCGACCGTCACCTCGATCATCTGGAACGGCTCGGGGTGGACGAGGTGGTGCTGGTCCTGGGCCATCAGAAGGATCGGATAGAGGACGCGCTCCGAGGCCGGACCGGCATTAGGACCCTCGTGAACCCCGACTACCGGCAGGGCAGCATCGTGAGCCTGTGGCGGGCCAGGGACGAGCTCTCTGCCGGGCGGGATATCGTCCTGATGGATGCCGATGTCCTGTACGGCCTGCCCCTCCTGCGCCGTCTCATCCAGAGCCCCATCGCGAATTGCTTCCTCCTCGACCGCGACTTCGAGCCCGGACCCGAGCCGGTGAAGCTGTGTGTGCTCGGCCGGCGGCTGGTCGAATTCCGAAAGGGGGCCAGCCCCGAGCTCGGGTATGACTTTGCGGGCGAATCGGTTGGTTTTTTCCGCTTCTCCGCAAGGACGGCGGCCGAGCTTGCCGGCCGCACCGAGATCTATATCCACGAGGGGTGGGTCGAGGCGCCCTACGAAGAGGCGATCCGCGATCTTCTCCTGGCCAATCCGAACGATTTTGGCTTTGAAGACATCACCGGCCTGCCGTGGATCGAGATCGATTTTCCCGGGGACATCCGCCGTGCCGAGGAAGAAGTCCTCCCGGCACTCTCCGAGCCATGAATCACCCCGACCCTACGCCTGCCGTCTCGAAGTCCCGGCGACTGCGCCGATTGCTGGATTCCCCACGGCTCGAATCGCTCATGGAGGCCCACAACGGCATCAGCGCCCGTATCGTAGAGGAGGCCGGGTTTGCCGGGATCTGGGCGAGCGGGCTCACACTCTCGGCGCAGTTCGGCGTGCGCGACAACAACGAGGCGAGCTGGACCCAGGTGGTCGAGATGATGGAGTTCATGGCGGACGTGACCGACATCCCGATCCTCCTCGACGGCGATACCGGGTACGGGAACTTCAACAACCTCCGCCGCCTGGTCAAGAAGCTCGGGCAGCGCGGGATCGCCGGGGTGTGCATCGAAGACAAGCTGTTCCCCAAGAGCAACAGCTTCATTGCCGGCGAGCGCCAGGCATTGGCCGACATCGAGGAGTTCTGCGGCAAGATCAAGGCCGGCAAGGACAGCCAGGAAGACCCCGACTTCTGTATCGTGGCGAGAGTCGAGGCCCTCATCGCGGGCCACGGGCTCGCCGAGGCCTTGAAGCGCGCCGAGGCCTATCACGCCGCCGGGGCGGATGCCATCCTGATCCACAGCAAGCTCCCGCGTCCCGACGAGATCGTCGCCTTCGCCCGAGAATGGGCCGGGCGCGCGCCGCTCGTGATCGTCCCGACCAAGTACTACAGCACGCCGCCCACGGTCTATCGCCAGGCGCGCGTGAGCCTCGTCATCTGGGCCAACCACATGTTGCGGGCGGCGGTCGAGGCGATGCAGGCGGCGGCCCGGAGCATCCGCGATTCGGGCACACCGGTCCAGGTCGAAGACCACATCGCGTCCGTCGAGGAGGTCTTCCGCCTGCAAGGGGCGGCGGAGCTCGCCGCCGCCGAGCGCCGCTATGCCGGCGGACAACGCCCCGATACGAGCGCCGTGATCCTGGCCGCGACCCGGGGCCAGGCGCTCGCGGATCTGACCGAGGGCCGGCCCAAGGGGATGCTGTCCGTCGGCGGCAAATCGCTCCTGCGCCGGCTTGCGGACGAGCTGAAGAAACACGCGGTCAACGACATCACGGTGGTCGCCGGTTACCGCGCCGACACGGTCGATCTGGCCGGTATCACCCTGGTCGTCAACGAGGACCATGCAGAGAGCGGTGAGCTGTGGTCGCTCGCGTGTGCGGCGCCCCGCTTCACCGAGGACATGGTGGTCCTCTACGGCGATCTCCTATTCAGGGGTTATATCCTGCGCGATCTCCTGGACAGCGACGCCGAGATCACGGTGGTGGTCGATTCGGCCCCCATCCTCGCCCCGCCGAGCGGCAGCCCGGATTTCGCTTATTGCTCGCGCCCCGACCATCGATCGCTCCTCGCCCCGGATATCCGCTTGCTGCGCATCTCGAGCGAACGACCCCCCAAGGGTGTCGCACCCTCGGGCCGCTTCATCGGCATGCTGCGCGTCCGCGGCGCGGGCCGCGACTGGCTCACAGACGCGCTGGCCACGCTGCGCGGGCGGCCGGAGTCTCCCCACCTCTCCATCCCCGATCTCCTCAACCACCTGGTCGCCCTGGGCCGCCCCGTCCAGGTGCTGTACATCCATGGCCATTGGCTGGACGTCAACTCGCTCGCCGACCTGGAACGCGCCGGCGATTTCACCCGCGGGGGTTCTGGGGAGT
>JBQTJM010000139.1:0-7904 GCA_052387115.1 Gammaproteobacteria bacterium
CCCAGCAGGTGCAGGAGGCTGGTGAAGAGGTTGTAGATCGAGACATAGAGGCCGACGGTCGCCATGATGTAGTTGGTCTCGCCGCCGTGGATCAGCTCGCTGGTCTGGTAGAGGATCATTCCCGCCATCAGCACCACGAACATCGAGGACACGGCGAGTGCGAGCCCCGGCAGGCTGAAGAAGACCGCCGCCAGCCCGGCCAGGAACGCGACCAGGACGCCCACCGCCAGGAAGCCGCCCATGAAGCTGAAGTCCTTCCGGGTGGTGAGCGCGTAGCCCGATAGCCCGAGGAAGATCACCCCCGTGCCGCCCAAGGCCATCATCACCAGCTGGGCGCCGTTCGAGAACACCCTGAGGTACATGTCGATGATGGGGCCGAGCGTCAGGCCCATGAAGCCCGTCAAGGCAAAGACCGCCGCGATCCCCCACACGCTGTTGCGCAGCCGGGCGGTCAGGAACAGGAGGCCGAAGTAGCCGACGAGCGTGATCAAGAGGCCCGGATGGGGCAGGTTGAAGACCATGGACACCCCCGCCGTCAAGGCGCTGAAGAGGAGCGTCATGGACAGCAGGGTATAGGTATTGCGGATCAGTTTGTTGGTCTCGAGGCCAACGGCCTCGTGACCCGTGATGGGATAACGTACCGGGTTCATGCTCATGATTCCTCCACTCAGTATTCCAAGGACCAGCCCGCTAAAACTCGCATCCTGTAGACGCCCATGCGGCCGGCGAAGTTCCACGAAGCATAGCACACCACTGCGGGGGAAGTTGAGCCCGGAGCGTTCGGGCGCCGGTTGGTGACAGCCCCCGCATCGGCTATCCTTCGCCGATGGCGCCGGTCCGCGGATCCCTTCTCTTGACAGAGGTGGGGGTACGGCGCCATCTTGCTAAATCGGGCGCGCCGTGCCTGCTCCGGCGATCTCCTGGCGACGCCCTCGAGGAGAGGTGGCTGAGCGGTCGAAAGCGGCGGTCTTGAAAACCGTTGTGGGGCGACCCACCGGGGGTTCGAATCCCTCCCTCTCCGCCAAATCTTTCATGCACTTACCGCTACGCACGGGATTTCCACTCCGGAGCGCCTGTAACGGTATTGTGACGGTCCTCCATCGCGCGCACGGCTTCCCGTAAATGCTCGGGCGCCAGGTGGCTGTAACGCTGGGTCGTGGCCAAGGTCGCGTGTCCCAGCAGCTCTTGCACGATCCGCAGGTGGACCCCAGATTGGACGAGCCAGGAGGCGTAGGTGTGCCGCAGATCGTGGAAGTGGAGATCGGGCCGGCCTATGGTGATCCGCGCGGCCTCGAACGAAAGACGGAGTTGATAATCGCTCAACGGCAATGGTAGGCGCAATGCTATTTCGAGCACGGCCTCCGGCAGCGGGATCATTCGCGGGCGCCCAGTCTTGGTAGAGGCGTCGAGCAAGAGGCACCCATCGACGACAGTCCCACGCCCACCCATGAGCTCCCCGCGCCTGAGGCCGGTGTAAGCCGCTAGCTAGCCGGCACATGTCGCCCGCCGCGGGATTGGGGCACGCTCGGGCGAGGGCCTCGACCTCGGCGGGCGGGAGATAGACGTGCCGCTCGTTGCGCTCCGGCAGGAGCCCGATCGGGATCGGCTTGTCGAGCCATCTCCACTCGCCGGAAGCCAGGCGACAGATCCTTCGGAGTAGGGCCAGGCGTCGGTTGACGGTGGCATTGGACAGCCCCTGCGCGAGCATCGCCCGCTTGACCTCCTCGACGACCTCCGGGATGTGCGTGAGGGGCCGCCGGAAGATGTAGGGCCGGAGGGCGTTGGCGTGCGAGAGGAACTTGCGATAGGACCTGAGCGCGCGCGCATCGCCTTTGAGCCATCGGGCAAGCGCCTGCTCGATGGTGCGTTCCGGCGCGCGGCCTACCCGGATCGCGTGGAGGTCCCGCCGGATCTTCGCTTCGAGCTCGCGCGCTTCGGCCCGCGTAGCTCCGCGTCCAGCAGATCGGACAACTCGCTTTCCCCCGAGGCCGACATCCACAGACCAAGTGGCACCACGTTTTCGGATGGGCATAGTAGGGGCCGCGCCCTCCTGAGCTTATTGATTTAGTTCTCGAGGTCGTCCGGGTGGATCCTGTCTGCCCGGCGGGTTTCGCCTAACCGCACTACGGGCAGATCGCCGCGATCGATCGCCCGTCGGACGGTCTTCCGGCAAACAGCCAGCCTCTCCGCGGCCTGGGCGACGGTCAGGAGCATATCAGTCGGAGTTCAACGCAGCCGAGCACCCACTGACGCCATCGCTCGCTCGAAGCACAGCAAGCAGATCCACATAGGGTTGAAGCCGAGGCCGACCTTGCGCTGGCCCATGAACCGACCGCAACGGGGGCATCGGTTAGACATTGCCCACCCGTTCCCCAGCGTCCACGATAATGCCAATGCTAAGGCTCAGGTCATCAAGGTCGCGGTCCCCGGAGTCCCAGCGCTCTACCGAGAGTGGGCATGCCGAGCACGCGCCCAGTCCCGAGCCCCGATCGAGCCGGAGCCAGCGGCACGTCACCAGCCTCGCGGGATCTCGGGTCGTCTCCATGGGCACCCGCGAGCGGATCCCCCCCCTCTCGGTTTTGGCAGCATCGATTTCGGCAAGCTGGGCAAACGCATCGCCAGGACGCAACGCTCGGTCGATTAGTTGTAGGGCGCCGGTGAGGTCATAGACACGGAAGACCATGCCGTGGGGCGCCTGGGAAGGCGGAATGCGCTCGGGGCCCGGTCTCATCGCTTCCCATCCATCGCCGCAACCTGACGCGCGTACAGGCACTCGAACGCGATCCGGTCGCAGGCCCGCACGTCCCGCTCGGCGGGCCAAGCGCCGTGCCGGCGGATCCAGAGCCGCACGCGGTGGTGGGCCTGGGTGAAGGCGCGGCGGGTCATGACTCGCGGTCGACCCACTGCTGGATGAGCGCCTCCTCGCGCTCTGTGGAGGAGGCGGTACAGGTCCCGTCGCAGAAGGTCGTCCCACACTGCAGGCGGGCCTGTTCCGCAGTTCGATGATCTCCCGCGATTGCCGGCCGCGCGGCCTCGTAAGAGAGAACCGGTCAATACCTCCTTGGGGTTTCGGGCAGGCTCGGCCTATCGCGAAGGCGAGAAGCAGTTTCGCTCGGCGGTGCTCGATCCAGCGCTGGCCGCAGTAAAGGGGATCACGAGACCGTTTGTCGAGCCCATCATCAGCAACGGCCCGCAAGTGGTTTCAAACGCCGCCAGCGGCATCGCCGACTTTGGCAGGGGCGTCGTCGGGGCAGAGCCTCGGTCGTCTTTGGTCGCGCCGCCGGTTGCCGCGCCCCAAGCAGCACCAACCGCCCGTTCCGTCATCCCGGACGCGCAAGCGAAATCGGTGACGAAGCAGCAGGGCGCCGCAGGGGTGCGGCCGACCAGGCCCACCACCCCGGGCGTTGCCAATCTATTCAGCACGCTCGATCCGACATCCTCAAGCGCGGCGCTGGACGCCACCGACCCAGGCACGGCGGTGATCCAAGGCCGCTTCGCGGGAAGCGCCGCACCAGAGACCCGCAGCTATACCCAGCAAGGGGTGGCGGATGCCGGCAAGCGGCTCAACGTGGTCAAGGGCCTGTTTTCGGGGGTCAGTCCAGAAACGGAGCAAGCCCTGTCCGAGGCCCGCAACGCAGCGGCAGCCCGTGGTGACCACGAGGCCGTGGAGCGCTCGTATTTGACGAGCCCCGAGCAGCGCGCCGAATACGACGCGGGAAAAGCCGAAAAGGCCATTCTCAAGAGGCTGCCAACGCTGCCGGCGCCGGAGCTGGGCAACGCGCTGAAAGGCCTGACCGATCTCCGTATCGCAAGGGTCGGGAAGGTCCCGACCCTGGATCAGGTAAAGGCAGCCCGGGCCGGACAGTTGCTCACCGGCAATCCCACGGATTTGACGGCGAGCGACAAGCTGCTGTTCGGGCAGCGCCCGCCTGCGAACCAAAGGCCGCAACTGATCCAGAATCCGGAGGTCGGGGAAGACGGCTATGCGACCGGTGGGAAAACCTTCTATACGCTTGGTCCGGACGGGCAGGCGGTGCCGGTGGATCTGCCGGGGGCAAAGAGCGCCCAAGGGGCAGGCAGGCCCGCGGACTATCCCGACGCCTATCAGGGCCGCATGCCCGACGGCAAGCCCGGCTGGTTTGTGAAGCGCGAAGGGAAGACCTATCAGGTCTCGGAGTGATGACCTAGAAATCCGGCGCGATGGTGACCCGGCCGCGCCAACAGCCCGGTACGCGATCGGCCACCTCTTGGCGGTACGGGACGAGCTTCGCCAGCGGTCGCCCGGCGCGCGCAATCACAATCGCCTCGCCGCCCGCGACCTGATCCAGCAGCTTCGAGAGCTGCGTCTTCGCCTCGTAAATGTTCACGGTACGCATGGGCGCCCTCCAATAAATTGGTCTACCTACTCACACCCGCCGGCCACTTCGTCAATCAAGCGCAAGGGCGACGCGGAGTGCCGTATCGAGCGCTTGGTGTTTGTCCGGCCCGAGCGTGCCGACGAAATGAGTGAGTGACGTTTTTAGCAGACTCATCAACTCGTCGCAGTGCACGCTGCTCTCGTGCTTCATCCCGTCCTCCGGGCCGATCGGCACTTGCGTGGCAAGGCCGTCATAGCGCGAGTAGACGGGGGCGCAGACGACCGTGGAAAAGCGTGATTCCACGAGCGCCTGGCGGCTCACCACGACGAATACGCGCGCGCGTTTGGGGTCTCGGGAGCTGGGATTCCGGACGCGATAAAGCTCGCCTCGCTTCATAGCGGCGCCTGGTATTCAAGGGCGTCCAGGGCCTCTTTGTTGAGGGGCTCCGCGTTGGCGTTGATGATCGCGAGGTCGCGCGCATCGCGCCGCTCCCGTTCCAGCGTTCGCAGATAGGACCAGGTCGCTGCTTCGATGAAAGCGGAACGCCGACTCCCCTGGCCCGTTTGAGCATCGATGGCGCCCAGCAACTCTTCCGAAAGCGTCACCGATGTCTTGACTTTCATACCGTGAAAGATACCACCAACAAGGACCCATGGCAACACTGACAGAAATCGATTACGAGCCCGGCCGCTTCGACGAAGGGCAGGCTACGGCGCCGGCCGGGGCCACGCCGACGCCCAGGCTCGTGCCCGTCGATTACGAGCCGGAGCCGTATCACGGCGCGGTGCCGGATCGCGATCAGGGCGTGGTGCTGCCCTCCATCAAGCGCACGGCCGGGCATTTCGTGGAGAGCGTTGGGACGACCCTCGAGGACATCACGGGGGAGAATGCCGTCACCCGCGGCTTGCAGGATTTCGGGGGCGGGGTGGTCCGCGACAATCCGTCCCAGATCCAATCGTTCGGGGATGTCCTGGACAAGCCGGGGACGGCGATCAAAGAAGCCATCGCCGAGCAGGTGCCGCAGCTCGGGCTTGCCTACGGCGGGGCGGCGGGGGGCGCGGCGCTTGGCTCGTTGCTCGGGCCAGCGGGCGCGGCGGTCGGGGGGATCATCGGCGGCCTCTTGCCGATCGGCGTCCAGGAGTACGGCGAGATCCGTCACAACCAGAAGGAGACGGGTAGGGAGGACATCCCCCTCGCCCTCGCCGGGGCGGCCGGGGCCACGGCCCTGGAGCGGCTCGGGCTGGAAGGCGCCGCGAGTCAGGCCGGACGGAAGGGCATCAAGGCGTTGCTCGGCGAGGTCCCGGAAGGGGCGAACAGGCTCACACACGCCGCGAAGCAGGCATTGAAGATCGGGATCATCGAGGGGCCGGTTACCGAGATCCCGCAGACGATCATCGAGCGCGGCGCCGGCGGCAAGGAAGTCGCGACACCCGAGGCCCTCGACGAGTACGGCGTAGCGGGCGCCAAGGGGTTTCTCGGTGGCGGGGCGATCAAGGGCGCCCTCACGCTCGCTGCGCCACGGGCGGAAGGGCAGCCGAACCCGGCCGCGGCCGGGGACCCCAACGCCAGCGCTCCGCCGGGCGCACCCGGGGCCCCTCCCGCTCCCCCTTCGCAAGGGGGAGAGCAGGCAGGCGGTGAGGTCGGCTTGGGGGATCTCGACCAGGCGCAGCGGCGGCACTTGCGCGACATCCTCGGAGAGGGTTTGCCGGCGCCAGGATTACCCCCTCCGGCTCCCCCTTCCCAAGGGGGAGGGCCCGCTTCCCCCCCTCCCCTGTCGGACGGGGGAGGGCAGGGTGGGGGGCCGAAGTCCCTCCGCGAACAGATGGCCGAGCGCGCCCGGGCGGACATCGCCTCTGACCAGGCGCGGTTCGCCGAGCTCGCCGCCCGCGGGCCGCTGTCACGCGCGGCGGGCCTCGTCGCCCCTCCGGTTGACAATCCGGTTGACGCTCCGACGCTACCCCCACTCAACCCTCCCCCTTCGCAAGGGGGAGCGCAGGGAGGGGGCGCCGCCCCCGCCCAAGCCGACTTGCTGTCGGCCGCCGCGGCGCCGACGTTGGGGACGGGCGATGCCCTACCGGCTGCCCAGGCCGGGATTTCTGCTTCTGGGTCCGGCGAGGAGTCCTTTGATGTCACTCACGCCTCCGACCGTGCCTATACCGATCCGCGCTACCGCGACATCCGCGCAGCCTGGGGTGCTTCACACATCGCCACGGGTCGCGATGGCGTGCCTACCCGATTCCAGCACGACTATTTCGCCGATTGGCATGACGGCGGCGGGGTATCCACCGACCTGGGAGGGCAATACGACGCCCATGGCATAGCCAAGCGGAATCCCTTGGGGGCGCTATTGAACCTCCTGGAGCACGGCGTCCATCGCGGCCGGCGCTTCGACACCGCGCCGCTCGTCACGCAGGCCGGGGCTTCGGCCGGTCTCGGGACCGGGAACGGGGCCTACAAGGATGGCCCCTTCATCGTCCTGGGCCAGCGCGGTTCCCCCATCAGGGAATCAGGGATTGCCACCGTCCTCGTGGCCGATTCCGTGGCGCAAACCATTCCCGGATTGCAAGCCGCTTTTCCCAACACCGAGTTTGTCCGGTATAGCGAAGCGCAAAACACGCTGGCGCGACAAGCTGAGGGACCGGCGCCAAGCGATGCCTCTACCTCCGGGGTACCCAGTACCCCCATCGACCAGGCGGCGGTGACAGCGCCGGTGGTGGGTCCAGACGGCGGGACGGTGGCCGCCGCGCAGGCCCCGCCGCCCACCGCTGGCGGGACCGCTGCCCCACAGACCCCGGCCGATGCCGGGGTTTCTGCTTCTGGGCCACCCGCGAGACCGGTCACACCGATTGACCAGGCGGCCCATGCGGCGGCCACCTCGCCGCTAAACGACCTCCCGGAGCCGACCGAGGGACAGCAAAAGGCCGGGAACTACCAGAAAGGCCATGTCCGCTACGCCGGCCTCGATATCTCCATCGAGAACTCCAAGGGCTCGACGCGCTCGGGCGCGGATGCCAAGGGCAAGCCGTGGGAGGTGGAGATGTCGGGCCACTACGGCTACATCAAGCGCACGAAGGGCAAGGACGGAGAGCAGGTGGATGTCTACCTCGCGAGCGATCGGGAGGACACACCGGCCTTCGTCGTCGACCAGGCCGATCCGAAGACCGGACGCTTCGACGAGCACAAGGTCGTGCTCGGTGCCGCGACCCGCGAGGAGGCCGAGGCCCTCTACGACGCGCACTTCTCGGACGGTTCGGGGCCTTCCCGGCGGCAGGCGACCACCGAGCTGCCGATCGACGACTTCAAGGCGTGGCTCAAGGAGGGGAACACCAAGAAACCGTTTGCTCAACAGCCGCAGGAGCGCGCTTTAGACAGCCGTCCTCCGTTGCAAGGCGGAAGACCCCCTCCAACTCCCCCTTCGCAAAGGGGAGAGTTAACTCCCTCTTCTCCTCCCCCTTACGAAGGGGGAGGCCAGGGTGGGGGTGCGGGCCTCGCAAATCGGAACCCTCAGATCAAATCTGCAAGGCGTCCCGCCGAAGACGCTGATGG
>JBQTJM010000140.1:0-4510 GCA_052387115.1 Gammaproteobacteria bacterium
TGCCGCCGTCGGTGCGCATCCTGACGCGATGGCGCAGGCGGTTGAGCGTCAGTACCTGGTGCGCCTCGGCCAGGCCCATTTCCCACGGCACGCCGGCATACTTGATCGAGGTGTGCGGCGAGGCACCGGTGCCACCGACATGGCCGGAGATGAGAATGACGTCGGCCTTGGCCTTGGCAACGCCGGCGGCGATGGTGCCGATGCCGGAGCGTGACACCAGCTTCACACCCACCCGGGCGTCGGGATTGATCTGCTTCAAGTCATAGATCAACTGGGCCAGATCCTCGATCGAGTAGATGTCGTGATGGGGCGGCGGCGAGATCAGCCCCACTGCCGGTGTCGAGTAACGCACTTTGGCGATCCAGGGATACACCTTGCGGCCCGGCAACTGGCCGCCCTCGCCGGGCTTCGCCCCCTGCGCCATCTTGATCTGGAGATCGTCGGCGCTGACGAGGTACTCGCTGGTGACGCCGAAGCGCCCCGAGGCGACCTGCTTGATGGCGCTGCGGCGCGAATCGCCGTTGGGATCGAGCCGGTAGCGCGCCGGGTCCTCCCCACCCTCGCCGGTGTTGGACCTGGCGCCCATGCGGTTCATGGCGATGGCCAGCGTCTCGTGGGCCTCCTGGCTGATGGATCCGTAGGACATGGCGCCGGTCGCGAAGCGCTTGACGATCGCCTCGACGGGCTCGACCTCCTCGAGCGGCACCGGCGAGAGCGCCGGTTTCAGCTCGAAGAGCCCGCGCAAGGTCGCGAGGTGCTCGCTCTGTTCGTCCACGAGGCGGGTGTATTCCTTGAAGATCTTGTACTGGCCGCTGCGGGTCGCGTGCTGGAGCCGGAACACCGTTTCCGGATTGAACAGGTGGTATTCGCCGTCGCGCCGCCACTGGTACTCCCCGCCCCAGTCGAGGTCCGGCTTCCCGGCCGGGCGCTCGGGGTAGGCGTGATGGTGGCGCAGACCCACCTCCTTCGCGATCACGTCGATCCCGATCCCCCCGATTCGAGAGGCAGTCCAGGTAAAGTACCGGTCGATGACCGACTTGTGGAGCCCCACGGCCTCGAAGATCTGCGCGCCACGGTAGGACTGGATGGTCGAGATCCCCATCTTGGAGATGACCTTGAGGACGCCTTTGCTGAGCGCCTTGATGTAGTGCTTGACGGCGGTCTTGTGGTCAAGGCCCGAGACCAGCCCTTGGCGGATGAGATCTTCGAGGGTCTCGAAGGCGAGGTACGGGTTGATGGCCCCCGCCCCGTAACCGATCAGGACCGCCATGTGGTGGACCTCGCGCGGCTCGCCGCTCTCCAGGATCAACCCGGCCTTGACGCGTGTGCCCTCGCGCACCAGGTGGTGGTGGACCCCTGCGGTCGCCAGCAAGGCCGGGATCGGGGCCAGGTGCTCTTCCACCCCGCGATCGGAGAGGATGAGGTAGGTGCAACCCTCGGCGATGGCACGGCTCGCCTTTTCACAAACCGTCGCCAGCGCGCGTTCCAGCCCTTCTCCACCGTCGGCCACCGGATAGAGGATGGGAATGGTGCAGGCGCGAAACCCCGGCAAGGCCATGTGGCGGATGCGCGCCAGCTCTTCGTTGTCCAGGATGGGCGTCTTGAGCTTCAAGAGACGACAGCTCTCCGGCCCCGGATCGAGCAGGTTACCCTCGGGTCCGATCGGGGTCTCGATCTGGGTGACCAGTTCCTCGCGGATCCCGTCGAGCGGCGGGTTCGTTACCTGGGCGAAGAGCTGCTTGAAGTAGTCGTACAGGAGCCGCGGACGGTTCGAGAGGACGGCGAGCGCGGCGTCGGTGCCCATCGAGCCGATCGGCTCCTCGCCGCTCCGCGCCATGGGGCTCATGATGAGGCGCAGATCCTCGTGGGTGTAACCGAAGAGCTGCTGGCGCCGGAAGACGGTGGCGTGATCGGGCTCGGGCACGTCGGGCGGGTCCGGCAACGCCGAGATCGGCACGACGTTCTCGTCCAGCCACTGGCGATACGGTTGTTCCACCGCGAAGGCGTGCTTGAGCTCGGCGTCGTCGATGATCCGGCCTTCGCGGGTGTCGACCAGGAAGATCCGCCCGGGATGCAGGCGCTCCTTGATGAGCACGTTCTCCGGTGGCACGTCCAGGACCCCGACCTCCGAGGCCATGATGACGAGCCCGTCCTTGGTCACGTAATAGCGGGACGGCCTGAGCCCGTTGCGGTCGAGCACGGCGCCGATCACCGCACCGTCGGTAAAAGCGATGGAGGCCGGACCGTCCCAGGGTTCCATGAGACAGCCGTGATATTCATAGAAGGCCTTGCGCTCATCGGCCATGGCCTCGTGCCCGCTCCAGGCCTCGGGGATCATCATGAGCACGGCGTGCGCGAGCGGCCGGCCGGCCATGTGCAGGAACTCCAGCACGTTGTCGAAACAGGCCGAGTCGCTGCCATCCTCGTAGATGATCGGGAAGATCTTCTGCAGGTCCTCGCCGAAGAGCGATGATCGGCACAGCGCCTGGCGCGCCCGCATCCAGTTGATGTTGCCGCGCAGGGTGTTGATCTCCCCGTTGTGGGCGACATAGCGGAAGGGGTGGGCGAGTGGCCAGGACGGGAAGGTGTTGGTCGAGAAGCGCTGGTGGACGAGCGCCAGCGCGGATTCCACCGCCGCATCGACGATGTCGGGAAACATGGTCTCGATCTGGAAACCCGTCAGCATGCCCTTGTAGATGAGCGTCCGGTGCGACAGGCTCGGGATATAGAAGAGCTCGCGCTCCATGAGACCGGAGTTGCGGATGGCGTGCTCGATGCGCATGCGGATCACATAGAGCCGGCGCTCGAAGCCGTCGTCGTCTAGCCCGAGCCCGGCGGTGCGCCCGATGAAGATCTGCTGGAAATCCGGCTCGGCCGCGCGCGCGGTCGGGCCGATCGGGGAGTCGTCGGTCGGCACTTTGCGCCAGCCGATCAAGCGCTGACCTTCTTCGCTCACGATGGCCGCGAAGCGCGTCTTGCACGCCTCGCGCTGGGCCGGATCGCGCGGCAGGAACACGAGCCCCGTGCCGTACTGGCCCGGCGCCCCGAGGTCCATTCCGAGCCACCCGCACTCGCGCGCCAGGAAGGCGTGCGGGATCTGGATGAGGATCCCGCAGCCGTCGCCGGTGTTCTCCTCGCAGCCGCAGGCGCCGCGGTGCATGAGGTTCTTGAGGATCGTGAGGGCCTGCGTGACGATGGTGTGCGACTTGCGGCCGTGCATATCGACGACGAACCCGACACCACAGGCGTCGTGCTCGTGAGCCGGGTCGTAGAGGCCCTCCGCGGAATGTCCCACCCATTTCGTCATCACATCACCCTCGCTCGTCACCGAACCGCACGGGCGCGGCCTGGCCCCGTGGGGCGCCTTAAGGAACCACATCGCCGGCGTGCCCCCACTATAAGATCGTCCTATTTCACGATCACGCCGATGCGGGACAAGTCCGTAGGATTAGGATTGGGGGGAGATTGAGTATATAACCCCTGGCAGGGTGTGTCACGGTCACCGGACCGAATCTAGACGCTTAGTGAACAACAGCGCGTAAGCGTTTATTATTGTGTGAGTTTCTACGGATGACAGCCGGCGCATAGCCGTGCGCGAACCACGCCACATGAACCTCTCGCGGGCGATCCGCGCGGCCTTCCTCGCCAAGGTCCGGAACACCCGTGACCGCAGCTCTGCGACGAAACCGGGACGTGGCCGCGGACGATATGCGTCTCAGGTTCGTGGCCCGGAAGCTGAGCCATCGCTCGAGAGCAGCGATTCGACATAACGAGCCAGGAGATCGACCTCGATATTGACCCGCGTCCCGGCCCGGTAACTGCCGGCGACGGTCGCGGACAGCGTGTGCGGGATCAGGTGGATCTCGAATTCCCGGCCCTCGATGCGGTTCACGGTGAGGCTCGTCCCATCCACGCATACGGAGCCCTTGCAGGCGAGATAGCGCACCAACGCTTCGGGTACCGCCACCCGCATGCCGGCCTCGGAGTCGCCACGCGGCGCGGCGGCGATCGTGCCGATCCCATCCACGTGACCGGTCACGAAGTGGCCCCCGAGCCGCCCCCCCGCGCACAGGGCCTTCTCCAGGTTGACCCGCACACCGGCGCCGCACTCGCCGAGGGTCGTGCAGCGGAGCGTCTCCTCGGACACATCGACGGCGAATCCAACGCCCGTGAGCTCCACCACCGTGAGGCAGATGCCCTGCACCGCGATGCTGTCTCCTAACCGTACATCGCCGAGGTTGAGGGGACCGGCATCGATCGAGACGCGTAGGCCCCGCGCCATGTCCGTCACGGCGGTGATGTGTCCGACGGCCTCTATGATCCCTGTGAACATCTGGCGGTGAACATCTGGCGGTGAACATCAGGCGGTGAAAGGGGCGATCCGCCGGATACGGGCCGTGCCGTGATCCGCCAATCGCTGCCGATGGCCCGGACGTCGGTGATCTCCAGGTGCAGGGCGTCCTCGACGCGCGAGTAGCCGCCGAGCTCGGCCATGGGCATGGCATCGCCG
>JBQTJM010000141.1:0-18700 GCA_052387115.1 Gammaproteobacteria bacterium
GACATCCGCAACTGGGACCGGGTCGAGTCGGTGTCCCTCAACCCTTCCAAATCAGCGCTGGCGGACGCTGGGAAACAGACTCAAAACGCAGCATGAAAAAGCGACATCTTTCTTGACAACGACCGCAGATAACCGGCCAACCAAACGACGTGAATTTGAGGAGCGAGTTTCGCTAGCGCAGCGCCCATGGGCCGGAGTTGTTCACCCTTTGCCCCCCGACTACGATTGAGAGAAGGTCTTCGTCCGTGGACAAAGCGTGAACAACTCCGGCGGAGACCATCTAGGCACGTGAGGCATAAAAACAGCCAAGTAAAGATCAAAATCATCTAACGCCGGGGCTTGACAATGGGGGCCCTCATAGAAGGGACGTAATGCTTCTTGGAGGTACAGGAAGAACAAACGCAGATCGAGAACCGCCTATACGAGACCTATCTCGATCAGTGTGGTCAGCCACCGGCACTGGTGCTCTACGATGTGACGTCCAGTTACTTGGAAGGCGAGCAGAATGAGCTCGCGGGCTACGGCTATAACCGCGACGGTAAACGCGGGAAGAAACAGATCGTCGTCGGCCTGCTCACTGCCGCCGATGGCGAGCCCTTGGCCGTGTGGGTCTTCGAGGACAACACGGCCGATCCTTCGACCTTGGCCGCGCAGATCACCCTCTTGAAAGAGCAATTCAAGGTACAGGACGTGGTCGTGGTCGGGGATCGGGGGATGGTCAAAGCCAAAGGCAAAGCGGCGCTCGGGGAAGAAAACTTCAAGTACATCACGGCCTTGACCAACGCCCAGGTCCGTACGCTGCTCAAAGAGCGCGTCTTGGCACCCGAGTTGTTCGATACCGAGATCACAGAGGTCGAGTGTGAGGGCAAACGCCTCATCGTCCGCCGGAATGAATCGGTGCGTGCCCGTGAGCGTCATCGCCGCGAGGACAAGCTCGCGCGCTTGCGGGAGAGAATCGCAGAGCGTAACGCCTTCGTCGACGAGCGTCCTCGCGCCAATGCACAAGCGGGACTCACTCGACTCCAAGGGTGGGTGAAGCACCATAAGCTCAGCCCCTTCGTGACGCTGGCCCTGGAAGAGCGCACCCTCACCTACCAGATCGATGGGGCTGCGCTGGCACAAAGCGCCTTGCTCGACGGCTGTTATACCTTGGAGACCGATGTCGCCGCGACCCAGATGGATGCAGAGACTGTCGATGCGCGCTATCGTGATTTGCAGCAGGTCGAGCGTAACTTCCGTACCCTTAAAACTGGCTTTTTGGAAGTGCGTCCCATCTTTCTGCGCAAGGCCCTGCGCACCAAAGGCCACGTATTCGTCGCGATGTTGGCTTTGAAGGTGACCCGTCTCTTTGAAGACAGGTTACATCAAGCCTTCGGTACGACCGATGATGATCCGCACGCCCTGACCTTCGACGATGCGCTGCTCGCGCTGTCTCGGATCACCTACCTGTACTACGAAGCCAACGGCCACCGCTTCGTGCGATTGCCAAAGTTAGATGATTTGCAAACCTCGATCTTCAAGGCTCTCGGCCTGACCTTCCCTCGTTCCTCCGCCAAGGCCATGTAGTCAGGACGCCCTTCCCGCCTCCGCGTCACTTATCCTCCTATACTCAATGGGTTATTGCGCGATCTCGAGGGCACCGGTAGGGGAAGATCCGTCCGATGACGGTAGCGATGCTCATCGCCAACACGGTGCGTGCGGCGGAGCGGCTGGCGGGCGAAGCGTGCAGGCTCACGCAGGGGGAGGATCGCAGTGCTTGCAGGGTAAGGCCCCGTCTCTTACCAAAAAACTACATTTGTAACGTCATATTCCTTTACGGTCGCTTTCAAGCGTAATGGTCTCGGCGTCGATGCGGTCGTAAGCGGCGTGCGTGCCGATGAAGCGCACAAAAACCCGATGGCCTACATCGTAGCGCATGGCCCCTAGCTAGCAGAAGGTAAGCGTTCCTCTCAGCCAAGATTCGGTCCGGTGTGCCGGTCCTTCCCTCGACCCCTGTGATCCCATACCGCCATCAGGGCCGGCAGGAACACGATCGAGGACACGACCGCGTAGCTCAAGGACAGGGTGATCAGGATCCCCATGTAGGCCATGCCCGGGTGGCGCGCGATCGCGAGCGTGCCGAAGGACACGATGGCCGCCAGCGCGCTGAACAGGACCGCCGCCGGGGTGCTGCCGCGGAACAGTTGCACGACGTCGCCGCCGGCGCGTTTGCGCATCACCAGATAGATGCCGTAGGCGTTGGCGAGTCCGATGAGAAGGGGGAGGGCGATGATGTTGGCGAGATTGAAGGGCAGTGAGAAGGCCACGGAGCTGCCCACGGTCAGGATGAGGGCGAGGACCAGGGGCACGAAGGACATGAAGGCGAACGATAGACTCCGAAGGACCAAGAGCATCAGGACCCCGGTGGCGATGAGGCCGAGGCTGGTGGCGATGAGGCAGGCCTCGATCACCGCATCCCCGCCTTCGAGCAGCGCGACCGGTGAGCCGGTGGCGTGGGGGGCCACGGAGCGCACGGCCGCGACGAAGTCCCGCAGCGCCTGGCGATCGCTGAGATCGGCCTTGGGAAAGACCTCGATGCGCGCCCGCCCATCCGCGGCCAGGTAGCGTTCCCGGAGCTCGGCGGGCAGGTCCTCCAGCGTGACCGGGCCCGCCGACAGGAGCTGGCGGAGCCGGCTCAATACCGTCGGGAAGTCCCCGATGACCCGAGGCTCGATCGCCCGGAGCCGGTCGCGGTCCCAGTCGGGGCTGGTGCGGAGCCCCGAGAGCGCCTCGCCCAAACGGTCCAGGCTCGCGGCAAAGGCCGCATCCCCGGTCTTGGCCTGGAGCTCCGCGATCCGGGACTGAAAGGACTCGAGCACCGCTATCGTCTTCTCCGGGGCGGGCGCCTCGTGGGGACCACTATCCACGACGAGCGGCGCCAGGACCAGGTTCATGTCCGCGATGATCTCGAGCTTCTGGTCCTGGTCCTCGGGGACATAGCTCGCCAAGGTCACGGCCTTGTCGACCGCGGGCAGCGCCTCGAGGCGCGTGGCGAGTGACTGCGCCGCCTCCAAGTCCCGTTCCAGGACCTGGATGGTGTAGGGACTGGTGTCGGGGTCGCGCAAGAGGTCCTTGAAGGTCGCGACCGCCTCGGTGGTGGGGTCGCGCAGGTTCAGGGGATCGAAGTCGAACTCCACCTTGGGGGCGAGGCTCAGGGCCCCGAGCGTGAGCGCCAGGACCCCTAAGAGCACCGCGCGCCGATGCACCACCAGCGGCCTGCCGAGCCAGGCCAGCGGGTTCGGGCCGTGCCGTTTGTACACCGCGCGCAGGGGGAACACGGCGATCAGCGCCGGCAGCAGGGTGAGCGACGAGAACAGGGCGATCCCCATGCCCATGGCAGCGATGATCCCGAGCTCGGCGAGGCCGCGGTAGCTGGTCGGCGCAAAGGCGACGAAGCTCACCGCGGCCGCGATGGCGGCGACCGTCAGGGCCCCACCGACGCCAGCGCTGGCATCCGTCAGCGCCTGAACCGCGGTCTCGTCCTCGCGGTCGAACTCCTCGCGATAACGCATTGCGAACTGGATGCTGAAATCTACCCCCATCCCGATGAAGAGCACGGCGAAGTTGACGGAGATGAGGTTGAGCGCCCCGATCACGAAGCACGCCGCGGCCGCGGTCCAGACGAGGCCCACCACCAGGGTCACCAGGATGCACGCGACCATGCGCGGCGAGCGCAGGCCGAAGAACAAGGTCAGGCACACGAGCCCGAACGAGAGCCCGGTGGTGAGCCAGGCGTCCGCGGCGACATTGGCCAGCTCCTCGCTCTGCATGGCCACCGAGCCGGTGAGCCGGACGCGCGTCCCGGGACGCACTAGCTCGGGATCGGCCGCGAGCGTGCGCAGGTAGTCGAGTGCCCTGGCGGCGGGCTCGAGGCGGGTAAAATCGAGTCGTGGCCGCACCAGGATGAAGCTCTGTCTGGGGACGCCGGCGGGCCGTGAGTCGGACAGCCAGGCCTCGCGCCAGGACACCGGCCGCGCGGCCTCCGGCGGCGACTGGATGGCCTGGCTGATCCGGTCCAGGACCTTCTGGAGGATCGCCTGCGTGTCGCGGCCCAGGTCCTCGCCGAAGGCCCGGCCCAGCATGGTGAAGAGGCCGGAGAGGCTCGGGTCCTCGGCCATCGTGCCGAGGAAGGGTTCTGCTTCGGCGAAACGCTCGTCCAGGTCCCAAAGCGCGTCGCGATCCAGGTACAGGAGCCCATGCTGCGCGAAGAACGGACCACCGCCCGGCTGGTACACGGACTCGACCACCTCCCGGTTCAGCCGCATGCGTTCGGCCAGGGCATCCGCCACATCGCCGGCCTCGGCCGGGGTTTCGGCCTCGACCACCACCACGATGTTGTCGGCGAGCTGCGGAAAGGCCCGCTCCAACTCCCGCTCCATCTGGCGGAACGGGAGGTTGGGGTCCAGCATCTCGGCGGTGTTCGAGTTGAGCGCGAGATGGGTCTTGGTGTAGTAGAGGAGGCCGCCGGTGAGCACCAGGATGGCGGGGAGCAGGAGCGGCGCGGTGCGCGCCGAGGTCTCGACGAGCCGTACCGCCGCGGACACGAACACACCCCAGAGGGCCCTCAGGACCGGGCTCATGCGCTCCCCCACCTGGCTCAAAACCCGATATGTTACGTGCTCCGCGCGGCCTTGCGAAGGCGGGCGCTGCAGGCTGCCCACCGTGCACGCGCATGGGCCGGGGCTCAGGTCAACCGGGTTCGACCGTGCACGGCCCGCGCCGCACGATCCAGTCGCTCTCGTCTCTTTCCTCGCGCTCGCGGGCGAGCTGTCGGGCCAGGTCCTTGAGCCGCGCCGCGATGCGCTCGCGCTGGTAATGGTCGGTGGTTCGGGAACGCTGGGCAAAGCGCAGTTGTTCGCAGGCCAGCTCCGTCTCCCCCGAGAGAAAACGCAGCTCGGCCATGGCGATCTGGGCCTCGACCGCCGCGCCGGCCTTGCCTTCGGCCTCCGCCAGCAGGCGGTAATAGGTGAGATCGCGTTCGTGATCCCGGGCGTAATCGCCCAGCACCTTGAGCGCATCGCGGGGTTTGTCGGCCGCCACCAGGGCCTCGACATACCCGAGGACGGCCGGCCGGTAACCCGGATAAAGGCCCAACAGCTTGCGATAGACTTCCAGGCCCGCCGGGGTGCGGCCCGCGGCGAGATCGAGGCGCGCAGCGGCCAGGAGATAGGCCGGCTGCTCGCCATCGACCTGCAACAATGCCTGGATCTCTGCACGCGCCTTGTCGTACTGGGCGGCGTTGGTGAGCGCCAGGGCGTAGCCGTAGCGGGCCGCCTGTCCCGCGCGGGTCGTCGGGCCCTTGATCCGGGTCGCGAAATACTCGACGGCGGCGGTCGGCCGCTGGACGGCCGATACCTGGAGCTTGGCGCGCATGAGATAAAACGCCAAGCTGTCCTGGTAGTTTCCGCGCGGGAGCTGGTCGGCACGGCTGCGGGCGTCGGCGATGCGCGATACCGTCACCGGATGGGTGCGCAGGAACTCCGGCAGCTCCGCATTTTCACTCAGGCGGTTGGCACGCTGCAGGCGCTCGAAGAAGGCCGGAATGCCCATGGGGTCGAAGCCGCTGCGGACCAAGGTCTGCATCCCGACGCGGTCGGCCTCCTCTTCGTTGGCGCGTGTGAAGTCGATCCGATTCTGAACACTTCCGGCGGAGATCGCCGCCAGCGCGGCCTGTCCGGCCTCGGGGTTCTGCGTGCCGAGCAGGAGTGCGCCCAGCATGGCCGCCGCCACCGGGATGCTGAGCTGGGAGGCGCGCTCGAAGCTGCGCGCCATGTGGCGCTGGGTGACGTGCGCGATCTCGTGCGCCACTACCCCGGCCAGCTCGCCCTCGGCCTGTGTGTGCAGGAATAGACCGCTGTGGACCCCGATGAACCCGCCGGGAGCCGCGAAGGCGTTGATGGCGGGGTCATCGACGAGGAAGAAGGTGAACGGGTGCTCGGCGCGGTAATCGCTCTGGGTCACGAGGCGCGTGCCCAGCGATCCCACATAGGCCTCGATCTCGGGGTCCTCGATGAGGTGGGCGTGACCGCGCAGGTGGCGCAGCAGGTCTTCGCCGAGACGCCGCTCCTCCTCGGGTGAGATGACCCCGCCCGCGGAATCGCCGAAATCCGGTAGGTCCTGTGCCGTGACGGGCTGGGCGAGGAGGAGGGCCATGACCAGGCAGCCCGCGCGCTTGAGCGACGCGCGAAGGGGAAGGGCGTGGAGAGTCAAGGGGCTCGTTCTGATGGGCGATGGCCGGACGGGTGCCCGACAAAGGCTTGTAGACTTGAGGCCGGATGTCAAGTTCCGGTGTCCCAATTGGATTTGACAACCATCGGCTTGTCCTCAGGGCGCGCTTGGCCCCGGCCGGTGCGGCGGGTAGTATCGCACCCGGCGCCCAACCCTCTCTTTTAGTTTCATGGCGGTCGGGCCGCGCCAGGATTGGCCATGAGGATCCCGCGATGACGACGAGAAACGCGTTCTATGCACAATCGGGCGGTGTGACCGCGGTGATCAACGCCACCGCCTGCGGTCTCATCGAGACGGCCCGCAGCCACGCGGACAAAATCGGCGCGGTATACGCCGGGCGGCACGGGATCATCGGTGCGTTGACCGAGGACCTCATCGATACCAGCCGCGAGTCGCCCGAGGCGATCGCTGCCTTGCGCTATACCCCGGCCGGTGCCTTCGGTTCCTGTCGCTACAAGCTCAAGGGCCTCACGCAGAACCGCGCCGAGTACGAGCGTCTCATCGAGGTCTTCAGGGCGCACGACATCGGGTACTTCTTCTATAACGGCGGGGGGGACTCCCAGGATACCTCCTACAAGATCACCCAGATGGCACAGTCCGTCTCTTATCCCCTCACCTGCATCGGGATCCCGAAGACCGTGGACAACGACCTCGCCATCACCGACACCTGTCCGGGGTTCGGCTCGGTGGCCAAGTATGTGGCGGTATCGGTGCGCGAGGCGGCCTTCGATGTCGCCTCCATGGCCAAGACCTCGACCAAGGTCTTCATCCTGGAGGTGATGGGCCGCCACGCGGGCTGGATCGCGGCCGCCAGCGGGCTGGCGCAGGAGCACCCCGGCGACGCCCCGCACCTCATCCTGTTCCCGGAGGTCCCCTTTGATGAGCCGCGCTTCCTCGAGCGCGTCAAGGAGGCGGTCGACCGGGAGGGTTATTGCGTGATCGTGGCCTCCGAGGGCATCAAGAACGCCGCCGGAGAGTTCCTGTCCGAGGCCGGGACGCGCGATGCCTTCGGTCATGCGCAACTGGGCGGTGTGGCCCCGGTCCTGGCGCGCAGCATCAAAGAGGCCCTGGGTTACAAATATCACTGGGCGGTGGCCGATTATCTGCAGCGCGCCGCACGCCATATCGCTTCCAAGACCGATGTCGAGCAGGCCTATGCGCTCGGGCGCGCCGCGGTGGAGCTCGCGATCGCGGGCAAGAACGCCGTCATGCCGACCATCGTCCGCAAGAGCGACAGCCCCTATGTCTGGGAGATCGGCGAGGCGCACCTTTCCGAGGTGGCCAATGTCGAGAAGACGATGCCGGGCGATTACATCTCCCAGGACGGTTACGGGATCACGGACGCCTGCCGGCGCTATCTAGCGCCGCTCATCCAGGGCGAGGACTATCCGCCCTACAAGAACGGCCTGCCGTGCTATGTGCGATTGAAGAACGAGGCGGTGCCGAAGCGCCTCGTGGCGAGCTTTCAGCCGGGCAAATGACCTTACACCCGCTCCTATGAAAAAACCGCCGGGATCCCGGCGGTTCAATTGGCTTCGGTCTCGTGTTGGTACTACGGGTTGGGACCGATGGGGTCGGTGTTGGGCAGGTCTTGGCCGAGGGACTCTGAGTCACCGTCCCCCGGACCATCAGCGTCACCGAGGCAGGTCGGGTGGCCGAAGCCGCTCGGGCTGCTGAATCCGCCAGTGTTTGTACCAGCAATAGCAGTGTTGTGTGGCGTCAGGTCATAAATGATGTTGTCCGTTCCGGCGGCGACCCCACCCGGGATGTTGTCTAGGTCGAGCGCATCGCGCACCCGCCAGGCGATGACATGGTCGGCACAGGAGGTATCGCCGCTCACGCCCACGCCGCCCACGCGCTGCTTAGCCGCGTTATAGAGCCCGAGCCCGCCGCCGAAGACGTTCACCCCGCCGACCTTCTCGCCGACCAGCGGGTCATTGGCCGTGCCGAAGCGACCGGGTCCGCCGTCATAGGCCTCCTCGGGATCGACCGGGTTGCTGTGCTGTAGACCGTATAGGCTACCACCAGGGTTCACCGCGGTGTTGAGGTTGGCCGTGGAGAGCGCGATCTCGGTGTCGTCGGCCTTGGGCGTGAGGGCTGGAAGGCTGAGACCGTTGGCGGTATTCGCCTTCTGGGCCGAGATCACCCGGCTCAGCAACCACTGCTCCCTGCGATTGGTGCCCGAAAACGCCACCGCGCAGACGATCCCGTCCGCATTTACGATGGTGGCCCACATGTTGTTGTTGAGTCCGCCGTTGGAAGTGGCCACGGCGCCTAGGAGTGCAGTCTTCAAATCGGCCTGGCTGGGCAGCCCCCTGCACCCAAAGGGGCGCTCGGCGGGTTGGGCCGAGACCGTTTCGGAAACCAGGGTGAGCATGAGGCCGGCCCCAAGGGCCGCGGATGCGATTCGTGTTGTTTTTGAAATGTTTGACATCGGTGATAGCTCCTGATTGGTCCTTCTACATCGCTCTTTCATATCGAGCACCTTGGGCCCGCTGTGTTCTCCAAGCGCCGCCGGGCCCTTCGTCTGCCGATGGCGGCGCAACCACCGCGTTCGAGACTGTCGGGATTATGCGGTCGTCGATCGGCGGATGCAAGGCCGATCGGCCATTTCGTGGATATTTCGCAGTTTCGGGGTCTAGCGCGCCGCGAACACCGCCGCGCTGAACGGTTCGGATGTCTGCTTGGACGACCCGCTGCTCGTGAGCGTCAGCAGGTAGCTGCCGGAAACGAGACCTGCGGGAAGCTCGACCACCACTTCCCGATCGGAATAACTCTTGACCTTGAGTACGCGGTGACCCAGCGCGACGACGGCCCGTTCCTCGCCGAAGTGATGGCCGGAGACGACCATCGTGTTCTTGTCGGCGGCTACGGTCGTGCTCGCGATTACGGGTCGGGCGGCGCGCTGTATCGACGCCGCAAAGCCGGCGTCTGCCCATGAGGCTAGACCCAAAGTCACCAACAAAGTTGGAATCATCTGTCTGTACATCGTATGCTCCTCCATCACCATATTGGTTTGTGGTGCGCCGGGGCCTCGCCGCCTATGTGGGCGGGCGAGCGGCTCCGACGACGGTTCGGTGAGGCCGCGACGACGTTTTTTTGTATAGACCCGTTCCCTCGGCACCCCCAATCGGTATCCCTAAGGACCTGATGGGGTGGCTCGTCGCAGGATCATCTCGGCCACGCTAACGGAAGCGATCAGCCGCGTCTGTGAAATAAGTCACAGACAAACGGTCATTGAGTATGCGCCGGCCGGTGACCCCATACCGAGTCGTGCGTGTGTGCGGTAACGCCCGCTGCGAAACCTGGACAGGCCCCTGCCGGGATACGAGACCGGGCTGCCGGCTAGGAGCGGAATAGACTCGCCCTTGTCTGGACCTCCGGCAGGGGCTCCCGCACAATACGTCCCTGGGTCTCGACGCCTGCTGTCCGACTCGGGGACCCAGCCTATGTGCAGGATCGCCTGCGTGCCCAGCACGGGCTGAGCATGCCGGTAACGGGTGTCTGCGACAGCGGTGCCGCGTCGTGAAAAGGGCGCGGGCATTGCATCCGGCGTCACTTGGGGAGGATCCTCCAAGACCTGCGCGCGGGGAGACGAACGGGACGCTCGTCGATCCCGCGATGATGAGGATGCGACAGCCATGAGCACACTAGCCGTCTTACGATATGAGCCACCGGGCGCGGCCCCGGAGGCCGCGCCGCCATCCTCCGTCGCGCGCCTCGGTGAATACCTCCTCGCCCACCACAAGGTCTCGCGGGAGGGCCTGGAGAATGCCGTTCGGCTCGCCCACAGCAACCGCGAGTACCTGGGCGCCATGTTGGTCAAGCTCGGGCTCATCTCGGACCGCGACCTGGCCGAGGCGCTCGCGGTTCTCCTGGACCTGCCGCTCATCTGCGCCGCGGATTATCCCGTGGCGGCGCTGTGTGAGGAGCAGGTCGCGGTCAAATTCCTGAAGTCGGCCCATGTGGTGCCGGTCAGGGAAGACCCCGACGGGCTCCTGGTCGCCATGACCGCGCCGCAGGACCGCTACATCGTGCATGCCCTTGAGCTGGCCTACGGCAAGCCCGTCAAACCGGCGCTCGGGCTCGGTTCCGAGATCCTGGCGGCCATCGAACGACTGTACGGCAGTGGCAAGACCGTGCTCGGGCAGATCGTCGATGATATCGAGGCGCGACCCGATGCCAACGAGCCCGAGGACATCGAGCGCCTCAAGGACCTCGCCAGCGAGGCGCCGATCGTGCGGATCGTCAATCACCTGATCCAGCGCGCCATCGAGTCGCGCTCCTCCGACGTGCACATCGAGCCCTTCGAGAACCGCTTGAAGGTGCGTTATCGCATCGACGGTGTATTGCACGAGGTCGAGGCCCCGCCGGCACGCTCGACCGCCGCGGTGATCTCCCGCATCAAGATCATGGCCCGGCTCAACATCGCCGAGCGCCGCCTGCCCCAGGACGGCCGCATCCAGCTGCGCGTGCAGGGCAAGGAGATCGACCTCCGGGTGTCGAGCGTTCCGACCCTGCACGGCGAGAGCGTGGTCATGCGGGTGCTCGACAAGCAGGCCATCAGCTTCGAGTTCGAGCCGCTCGGCTTTAGCGGCCCGGTGCTGCGCGCCTTCCTCGAGGTCCTGTCTCTTCCGCACGGGGTCCTGCTCGTCACCGGCCCGACCGGGAGCGGCAAGACCAGCACCCTGTACGCGGCGCTCAAGAGACTCAACACCGCGGACCGCAAGCTCCTGACCGTCGAGGACCCCGTCGAATACCAGCTCGAGGGAATCAACCAGATCCAGGTCAAGCCCCAGATCGGCCTCAACTTCGCGAACGCCCTGCGTTCCATCGTCCGGCAGGACCCCGATGTCATCATGATCGGCGAGATCCGCGACCTCGAGACCGCGGAGATTGCCGTGCAATCGGCGCTCACCGGCCACCTGGTCCTGTCCACCCTACACACCAACGACGCCGGCAGCAGCGTGACGCGCCTCCTGGATATGGGGGTCGAGGATTATCTCTTGACCTCGACCGTCAACGGGGTCCTGGCCCAGCGCCTGGTGCGCACCTTGTGCCGACACTGCCGGCGGCCCAACGAGGCCCTGCCCGAGCTCATCGAGGATATGGATCTGCGCAGCTACGTCCCGAGCGGGCCCGTGGTCCTGTACCAGGCCGTCGGGTGTCCCGAGTGCTCCGGGACCGGATACCGCGGGCGCACCGCGATCCTGGAATTCCTGACCATCAGCGATCCGATCCGGCGTCTCATCCTGAAGCACGCGGACGCGGGTCAGTTGCAGGCCCTCGCCATCGCCGAGGGCATGCGCACCATGTTCCAGGATGGCGTGGAGAAGGCCCTGGCCGGCGTCACCACGCTCGAAGACGTGCTGCGGGTGACCCACGCCTGACGATGGCGGTCTATCGCTACAAGGCGGCGAGCCCGGAGGGGGAGGTCACGGAAGGCGAGATGGAGGCCCAGAGCCGCGACGCGGTCATCGAGCGCCTGCAGGCCCTGGGTTATGTGCCTATCCGGGCCGAGGAGCGTGGCGAGGCCAAGGCCGACCGCTCGCGCTTCTCGTTCAAGCTGCGGGGGCGGCGCATCTCCCCCGCGCAGCTCGCGATCCTGACCCAGGAGCTGGCGACGCTCTTGCGGGCGCGCCTGTCGCTGGATCGGGCGCTGGAGGTGCTGATCGAGATCGCGGCCGATGAGCGCATCCAGCAACTGCTGATCCGGGTCCGGGAGGGGGTGCACGGCGGCGCCACCCTGTCCGCGGCGATGGAGGCCCAGACCGGGGTGTTCTCGCGGCTCTATCTCAGCATGCTCAAGGCCGGGGAGGCCGGCGGGGCGGTCGAGACCGTGCTCATGCGGCTCTCGGAATATCTGGAACGGGCGCGCGAGCTGCGCGAGACCGTGACCTCGGCGCTCGTCTACCCGGCCATCCTCCTGGGCGTCGCGCTTTTGTCGGTGATCGTCCTCTTGGTCTATGTCGTGCCGCAGTTTCAGCAACTCTTCGACGACGCCGGCCAGGCCTTGCCGTTCGCGACCCAGGTCGTGATCTTCCTCGGCGATGGTCTCCGGAGCTACGGGTGGCTGTTTGCGCTCGGGGTGGTGGGCCTCTGCTTTTACCTCCGCGGACAGCTCGCGGTTCCCGCGACGCGCTACCGCTGGGACGCGCGCCTCCTGCGCCTGCCGCTCGCCGGGGACTTGATCACCAAGATCGAGGTGGCGCGGTTCAGCCGTATGCTGGGGACGCTCCTCAGCAACGGTGTGCCGCTCTTGACCGGGCTCTCGATCGTCAAAGAGACGCTCGACAACCGGGTGCTGGCGGAGGCCATGGATGGCGTCGTGGAGCGCCTGAAGCAGGGGCACGGGCTGGCCGAGCCGCTGCTCGAGGTCCCGTCCTTCCCGAGGCTCGCGGTCCACATGGTGCGGGTCGGTGAGGAGACCGGACAGCTCGAGGAGATGCTCCTGCAGGTGTCCGAGGTCTACGACCGGGAGGTGCGGAGCGCCATCAAACGCGTCATGGCCCTGCTCGAGCCGGTCCTGATCCTGGGGCTCGGCCTCGTGATCGCGGCCATCATCATGTCCATCCTGGTGGCCATCTTGAGCGTCAACGAGCTTGCGTTCTGAGGGCCGAAAAACAAGAAAGCTAGCGGGCTGCAACTCATCTCGCGTGCCGAGGGTCTATGCAAGGGTCATCCGGACCTCGTGAGGCCCGCCTATCGTGACGGTATACTGGCCACGGTCGCAAATCTCCTCCTTGTAGATCCCCTCTCCCTCCGGGAGAGGCGTTGTCTTTTCTCCCTCTCCCTCCGGGAGAGGGTAGGGTGAGGGGTGGCCGTGCGTGGTATAGGAGCGCGCTCGTGCGCGCCTATCTGGGACAAATCCTTGGAGATCGATGAATGAAGGGCAAAACGCAGCGGCGGGAGCGGGGCTTTACGCTGATCGAGCTATTGGTGGTGCTGGTGATCCTGGGGCTTTTGGGCAGCATCGTGGGGCCCAGGGTCATGAAATACCTGAGTAGCGCCAAGTCCGACTCGGCGCGCCTGCAGATCCAGGATTTCGCCGGCACCCTGGACCTCTACAAGCTCGAGCTCGGGCGTTATCCGACGACCGACGAAGGACTCAAGGCCCTGGTCGAGGCGCCCAGCAACGCCGAGGGGTGGAACGGTCCCTACCTCAAGAAAAAGGAGGTCCCGAAGGACCCGTGGGGAAACGAATACTCCTATCGTTTTCCCGGCCAGCATGGGGAGTTCGACGTCTATTCCCTGGGGGCCGACAATGCCGAGGGCGGCGACGGGGAGAACAAGGATGTGGCGAGCTGGGAGTGACGTGATCGTGGCTCGGGCGGGGCGGGCGCGATGCGCGGCGGGGTTTACCCTGATCGAGATGATCGTCGTGCTCACCCTCGCCGGGCTGCTCCTGGCGCTGGTGCCGCCGCGGCTGTCCGGGGCGCTGGCGGCAGCCGAGATCAGGGGCGCCGCGCGCGAGCTGGCTTCCGCGTTGCGTTACGCCCGGAGTCGCGCGGTGACCCGCCATGCCGAGGTGCTTTTGACGCTCGATACGGAGCGCCGGCGTTATCGGGTGAGCGGTTCCAGATGGCGGGAGCTGCCGGAAGACATGCAGCTCAAGCTCACGACCGCGCGCTCCGAACGCCGCTCCCGCGGCGTCGGCTCGATCCGGTTCTATCCCGACGGGACCGGCACCGGCGGGCAAATCGCGCTCGGTTCCGGCGCACGGCGCTTCGTCGTGGACGTGAGCTGGCTGACCGGCCGCATCGCGATCTACACGGGGTCATCATGATCCTTTGATAAGGGGCTCCTTGCTGGTTCCCAAGCTCCGGCTTGGGAAGCCGATCGGGAAGCTCCAGCTTCCCGGCGAGTCTGGTGAGGGAGACGTGAAGCAGGAGCTTCACGCCCTGGGTTCCCAAGCGGGAGCTTGGGAACCAGCAGACACAAGGGTCATGTCCCTAGCCGCGCATTCGCCCATTCAGACGGTGATCACGCGTATCAGATCGGTGCCGCCGGCCCGCTGGGCATGGCCGGAGGTCGCCACCACGATGTCCCCGGCCCGCACATAACCCAATGACTCGGCCTCTGCGATGGCGAACGCGATCTTCGCCTCGTCGGTATCTACTCCTGCGCACAAGAGCGGCAAAACGCCCCAATTCATGGCGAGCTTCCTGGCGACGCGCGGTGAGACGGTGATCGCGAGGATCGGGCAATCGGGGCGGTGTTTGGAGACGAGTCTCGAGGTGAAGCCCGTCTCGGTGAGGCTGAAAATGGCGGCCGCCGCCAACTGTCGTGCCATGGCGACCGACGCCTGGCTGACCGCCTCCGTGACCACGTTGGAGGGGTGCGGTAGGATCTTTTGGAGATAACCGTACTCGCGCAGGTGGGCCTCGGCCCGAAGTGCCAGCTCGGCCATGGTGCGAACGGCCTCCACGGGGAACTTCCCGGCCGCGGTCTCCCCGGAGAGCATGATCGCCGAGGTGCCGTCGAGGATGGCATTGGCGACATCGCTGGCCTCGGCGCGCGTCGGGCGGGGATGGATCTCCATGGACGCTAGCATCTGTGTCGCGGTGATGACCGGTTTGCCGTTCATGACCGTGGTATGGATCATGTGCTTCTGCGTCGCCGGGACCTCGGCCAAGGGCAGCTCGACGCCGAGGTCGCCCCGCGCCACCATGATCCCGTCGGCGGCTTGCACGATGGCGTCGAGGTTGCGGAGCCCCGCCTGGTTCTCGATCTTGGCGATGATCGGGATGGCGGTGCCGTGCTCGCGGAGCATCTCCCGGATCCCCTCGACATCACTGGCGCTCTGTACGAAGGACGCGGCGATATAGTCCACGTCCGCCTCCGCTGCGAAGCGGATCTCGGCCGCCAGTAACTCGCGATCGTGTCCGTCCAAGACAGAGCGTGGGAGCGGGGTGGCCGGCAGGTTGACCCCTTTGTGGTCACGCAAGGTCGCCCCGGCGATGACTTTGCAGCGCACAGAGCCAGCACCTGTCGATTCCACCTCCAACTCGATGGCGCCGTCGTCGAGCAGGATCGGCGTCCCACCGGTGACCTCCTCGGGAAGCCTTCGGAAGGAAACGGACACACCCTCGGCATCTCCCACGCGACCGTCCGTGTAGAGCGTGAAGCTGGCGCCGGGAATGAGGGTCACGGCGCCGCCCGTCACCTTGCCGGTGCGGATCTCGATCCCGCGAGTGTCTGCCATCACGGCGATGTTCGCGCCTTTCCGCTCTGCGGCCGCGCGGATGCGCGCGATGCGGTCCAGGTGATCGGCGAAGGTCCCGAAGGATAGGTTCAACCGGGCCACGTCCATGCCCGCTGCGATCATGGCCTCCAGGGTCTCGATGGCGTCGGAGGCGGGGCCGATGGTCGCGATGATCTTGGTCTTGCGGAGTCGAGGGGCCGTCATAGGAGCCTTCTAGCGATGACCGTCGGACGCCCCGCAGTATGACAGGAAACGCGGGCTGTGGGGCCCCGTCATCGACACATCGCAACCTCCCGGACCAACAGCGAAGCGAGCGACGGGTGCGAGGTCCCCCATCTCGTCCCGATGCTCAAGCGGCCGGACGCCGCCACCGCGTGACTTCGGCGAACCGGTCGCCTTGCTAAACTGCATTGAAGCCCTTATCCTTGAAAATATCCCACTATGAACGCGACCGAGCCATCCTTTAAGCAGCGTGCCCACCACCTCGTCGATCAGTTGCCGGAAAAAGCCGACTGGAAGGACTTGGCGTACGAGGTCTCCGTCATACAGGACATCGAAGATGGCTTGAGGGACAGTGATGCAGACCAGGTAACCGACAACGCTATCATACGAAAGCGATTCGGGCTTCCTGAATGAGGGCGCATTGGACCGCCAAAGCCCTGCATCGCCTGCAACAGATCCACGACCATATCGCGCATGACCAGCCGCAGAACGCCAAGCGCTTCGTCGATCGCCTGACCCGTCGGGCGGAAGCAATCGCACTTTATCCGCAAGCGGGTCGCATCGTTCCGGAATACCGGTCCGACAGCATACGCGAAACCTTCGAAGGGCCGTATCGGATCATCTATCGTATCCGCCCCGATCGCATCGACATCCTGACGGTGCGACACGGCGCGCGCCTGTTACCGGCACGGACGCAAGAGCTCTGAGCCCCAAATCCGGCGGCATGGACTACGGACTCTTTATAATTACTGATCGCGACGGACCCGCGGCCGGCGGGAAGAAAATGAGGGCCGACCCGAAGGCCGGCCCTCGACGGTGGGGTTACTAGAGGTCCTGGTTCGGATCCTTGAAGATATCGCCGTCCGATTGCTGGATGGGGGTGCGGCCGTCCAAGGAGTTCAGGAAATCCTCTAGATTGCCCAGCTGCGCTGCCAGTGCCGTCGCGATGGTCCCACCACCGAACCCGTGCTGGGCGAAGACATCGGTCAGCGTTTGCGCCGCCCCGTTGTGGAAGTAGGGAGCGTGGAAGCGAATGCCGAGCAACGAGGGGACGTTGAAGCCTCCCGGGTTTCCGCCCAAGGGTATTCCCCCCTGGCCACCTGTGCCAACAGGAGCGCCGGCGCCGCGGATCTCGATGGGATTGGCCGCAATGAACGTCCCGATGTTCTCCACGAACTGGAGGGTCGTGGGGTCGAGCACGGTGTTGGTGTAGGACACGGCCTGATTGGCCGTGATCGTGAGTCCCGGGTCGCGCACCTGTCGGACCCCCCCGACGGCCTCGCCGAGGGCCGGGTTGTTGCCATAGAGCACCTGGCTCTTGGTCCATTTCGCGCCACCGTGGCAGGAGGCGCAGTTGGCGGCGAACACCGCGGCTCCAGCGGCGGCGGCGGGGGCCTGCGGCTGGTTGAGCGGCCGCACGGTCTCACCCCACTCGGTCTCGAAATCCAGCGCCTCGCTCGCACCCTGCGAGATCCCGTGGTCGAAGACTGCGGGATTGGGAGCCAAGGCGCTGAAGGGAGGGTCGCTCGCGAAGCCTACGCCGCCTTGCACGCCACGCGAGTTGTTGTTGAAGTCCGTGATGCTGTCGCGCGCGGCACTGTAATTGTTGATGCGGATGTCGTGGGGGCCGTTGATCTTGGAATAGAGGCCGTCGAGCGGGATGGTGTTGCGCGGCCCGTCTCCGAAGATCCAGGTGACGCTATCGGACAGCCCTGCCGGGTGGCAAGAGCCGCAGGTGCTCCAGGCGTTGTTCGACTGCTTGCCGCGGAACAGCAGCGGGTCGATGGCGCGGAGGTCCTGACCCACGAGACCGTTATCGGAGACCCCGAGGCCCGTGAAGAAGACGAGCTTGCCGAGCTCTACGGCGTGCTCGTGGCTGCCGGGTTTCGGAGGCTCGGACGAGGGGACATTCAAGGCAAGTGTAGTACCGCTGCTGTTGAGGTCCAGGATGGAGACCGAGTGGCCCACCTCGTTGTTCACGTAGCCGAAGCGGCCGCGGACCGCGATCCCTGTCGGTATGTTGCCGGTCTTGAATCGCACGACGTTGTTTGGGGCCCCGATGTTGAGCCTGCCGCCTTGCAATGTGGCCCTGAGCACATAGTTCCCGCCGCGGCTCACGATGAAAAACGCGCTGCCTCTCGCGTCGATGGCCACGATGTCGTTGCCGAAGAGCTTGCCGAGGCTGGTGGTGGGGCTAGCGGGCGCCGGCTCGGTATCGATCTGGTCGTTCAGGTTCACGTGCTCGGCGGCGTTCTCCTGGTTATTCTGCGTGTTGACCACGTGCACCAGCGCCTGCACGTTGACCGTGAACTGCACCGGCGGCTCGGGCTGGGCCCCGATGTTGGGCAGGAACAGCCGATTGCCGCGGATCAGCGCCGAGAATAGCTGGTTGGGGAATACGTCCTGGGGATCCTGGGTGATCACAGTGCTGGCGGGATCGGTGATGGTGGTGTTCGGACAGAAGGTCTGATTGACCGGGTCTGGATCTCGACTGACGTTGCAGAACGGCGCGCGGTTGGCGGTAAAACCGCTGTCGATGGGCCTCAGCGTCGTGGTCGTGATGTTGTTCGGGTTGTTCACCCGGAAGGACCGCACAATGCCCTGCTTGCCGGTATCGAAGCCCTCGCCCGGGCCACCCGGGATCAAGCGGGCATAGAAATCGGTGACGAACACCCGCTCGTCGTTGCCGTCGTTGTCCCCGTCGTCGGTCACCGCGATCGCAAAGGGGTTTCCGCCGACGTTGACCGGCTGACCGACGACCTGCCGATTGCTGGTGTTGATGATCGAGACCGTGCCGGCCGTGTGGTTAGCGACAAACAGCCGCTCGCCGTCGGGGGTCATGGCGCAGCCCCTGGGCTCGGTGAACCCCCGGATCGTCCTGACCCGGCGGGTGGCCGGCGAGATCACCGACACGGTGCCATCGGCGCCGTTGGTGACGAAGATGTCCCCGCCGCGCGGGTCCACGGCCACGCAATGGGGCTCCTGGCCCACCGGGATCTCGGCGAG
>JBQTJM010000142.1:0-23470 GCA_052387115.1 Gammaproteobacteria bacterium
GCCGCCAACTGCCCTCGTGCCAAGAGGGGGCCGTGTACCATGCGGCCGGCATCCGCCAGGGCCCGTTCCGGGTGGAGTTGGCGTTGCCAGCCCCTGTGGACGCCGAGCGAGTCGAGGCGCGTTACGACCGTGGCCTGCTCCGCATCACCCTGCAGAAGCGTGCGGAGGCCGGCTGATGGCAGTAGAGTCTGGTGTTGGCCCCGGGGACTTCGCCATCCCCGATGCGCTTCCGGTCCTGCCGCTCCGGGACGCGGTCGTGTTTCCGCTGACCGCGGTCCCGCTCGGCGTGGCACTGCCGCGCTCCGTTCGGCTCGTCGATGACGTCATGCGCGGGAACCGGCTCCTGGCGCTGGTAGCGCAGCGCGATGCGAAGGCCGAGCCGGCCGCACAAGAGGATCTCCACGCTGTTGGAACCGCAGGAGTAATCCACCAGCTAGGTCGGGTACCCGACGGCAAGGTGCGCCTACTGGTCCAGGGCATCGAGCGGATCCGACTGCTGGAATGGATCGGGACGGAGCCGTATCTGGTCGCGCGCATCGAGATAGCCGGGGACCACACGGGCCAGGCTGCGGAGGTGGACGCACTGCGGCGTGCCGTGGTGGATATCTTCCGTCGGCTCGTGGAGGCATCCGCTGAGCTGCCTGACGAGTTGGCGGCCGCAATGGAGAACATCACCGATCCCCGCCACGTGGTCTACTTTGTCGCATCGGTGGTTCCCCTCGAGGTGGCCGTACGGCAGGAGCTCCTCGAGAGGGACCCGGTCACGGCCAAGCTTCGGCGACTGATTGACCTGTTGCAGCGCGAGGTCGCGGTGCGCGAGCTGGGCCGGAAGATCACGACCGACACCGAGGAGCGGCTCTCCAAGAAGCAGCGCGAGTTCTACCTCCGCGAGCAGCTCCAATCCATTCAACGGGAGCTGGGGGAAGACGCCGGGGACGACAGCGGAGCGACCGAGCTCCGCCGGCGGATCGAGGAGGCGAGTCTGCCTGATGAGGCACGGCGTGAGGCGGAGCGTGAGCTCGGCCGGCTCGCGGGGATCTCGCCGTCCTCGCCGGAGCACGGCATGATCCGCACCTATCTCGAGTGGATGGGGACCCTGCCCTGGAGCAAGCTGGGCGGCGAGACCATCGACATCCACCTTACCAGTAACGTAGTCTCCATGGCAACGAACGTGCTGGAGCAAGCTGGGCGGCGAGACCATCGACATCCACCGGGCCCGGCAGGTATTGGACGAGGACCACTTCGACCTGGAGAAGATCAAGGACCGGATCCTCGAATACCTGGCCGTCAAGAAGCTCCGGCAGGAGCGCGCAGGCCGGGCGGGCCATTCTGATCTTGGCGAGGCACCCGTGCCCGCCGAGCCGCCGCCTGTAACGGGGGGCAGTCCCGCGCGCGAGCCGATCCTGTGCTTCGTGGGCCCGCCCGGGGTGGGCAAGACCAGCCTCGGCCAGAGCATCGCCCGAGCCCTGGGTCGGCAGTTCGTGCGCATGTCTCTGGGCGGGGTGCGGGACGAGGCCGAGATCCGGGGCCATCGGCGGACGTACATCGGTGCGCTACCCGGCCGCATCCTCCAGGGGCTCCGGCGGGCGGAGACACGTGATCCCGTCTTCATGCTCGACGAGATCGACAAGATCGGAGCGGACTGGCGCGGTGATCCGTCCTCCGCGTTGCTGGAGGTGCTGGATCCGGCCCAGAACCACACCTTCGTGGACAACTACCTCGCGGTGTCCTTCGACCTGTCGCAGGTGCTGTTCATCGCCACCGCCAACACACTCGACACCATCCCCGGGCCCCTGCGTGACCGGATGGAGATCCTGGTGTTGTCCGGGTACACGGACGAGGAGAAGATCGGGATCGCTAGAACCTATCTGATTCCGAAAGTGCTGGCCGCACATGGCCTCGCAACGGACGAGCTCTCCTTCGAGCCGGAAGCCATCCGCCAAATCGTGAGGGGGTACACCCGCGAGGCCGGCGTGAGAAACCTCGATCGGGAGATCGCAGCGGTGGCCCGAAAGGTGGCCCGTCGGTTGGCCGAGGGACGAAGCGAGTCGGTCCGGATCTCCGCCGAAGGCCTGCTCGAATACCTCGGCCAGCCGCGGTTCTTCGACGAGGTCGCCGAGCGCACCGCCCGCCCGGGTATCGCGACGGGTCTGGCATGGACGCCGACCGGTGGGGATGTCTTGTTCGTGGAGGTGACCATGATGCCGAGCACCGGAGAGCGGCTGGTCCTTACCGGTATGCTCGGCGACGTCATGCGCGAGAGCGCGCAGGCCGCAGTCTCCTACGTGTGGTCCAATGCCGAGTCGCTCGACATCGATCCCAAGCTCTTCGAGGGCAAGACCATCCACGTGCACGTGCCGGCCGGGGCCATCCCCAAGGATGGGCCTTCGGCCGGCGTGACGATCATGACGGCGCTGGCCTCGCTCGCCACCCGGCGGCCGGTGCAGAGCGAGGCGGCCATGACGGGCGAAATCACGCTGCGGGGCAAGGTGCTTCCGGTCGGAGGGATCAAGGAGAAGGTCCTGGCGGCGCATCGGACCGGTATCCGCTCGGTGATCCTGCCGAGCCGGAACGAGCGGGACCTCGAGGAGGTGCCGGAGGAGCTACGCCGGCAGCTCTCCTTCATCTTCGTCGACGATGCCGAAGAAGTCCTGCGACATGCGCTCACCCCTCCCCCAGCCGACGTGCGCCGGCCGGCGAGCTGAGGCGCACGAGCCGGGCAGTGGGTTCTCTCCTCGGCATCGCCGAACGCGCTCCACCGGCTAAGCCGCCTCATCACCACGCTGAGGCACTACGGGGCCAAGCAAGGGAATTCTGGCCATGCCAGCGGCCCGTGCCGCCCGGTTGCCCAGAGCCCTCGCCGCCACCGCATGTTTACGTCCATCCAGGAAGAGCAACACCTCATGTACACTACACTAGCCTCGGCCACCTGCCGGCCGCCGATTGATTTTCGTTCGCCGACGCCCTAAGCTCCAATCAAGTAGCGGAAACTCTCGCCGCTGGGCACAAAGCTGCCGTTCGGCGTCTAAACTTCTAGCTTGGCGTGAAAGAGGACTACCCATGATCCGCCTCAAAGGCACCTACCGCAACCAGACCCTCGAATTGGAGCGCCCCCTCCCATTCTCGGATGGCGAAGTTCTCGAAGTTGACATCCGCTCGCCTGAGGACGAATTGCGCGAAGGCTGGTCCCAGTTAGGAATGGAGCGTTTGGAACAAGACTGGGACAACGAGAAGGACGCGGTCTACGACAATTGGAGGAAGGTCTATGGCGTATAAAGCCGGTGACGTGATCCTCATCCCTTTTCCGTATCGAGACCGCCTCGCGGAGAGCACCCGCCCTGCGGTCGTGGTTTCCGGCGACGCCTACAACCAACAAGGCGACCTCGTGATTGCCGCCATTACTTCGCACACGCCTCGCTTTGCCACAGATTATGGTTTGATCGATTGGAAGTCGGCGGGCCTGCAAATGGCCTCCACGGTTCGAATGCTACTCGCAACGGTCGCAAGCTCTCGCGTCATCCTTCCTGTGGGAAATCTGACAAGTCAGGATTGGACCCAGGTGACCCAGCGCGTTGCTTTAGTTTTCGCGTGAAGGTGCACGGTACACGGAAACGGACATCGCGGTGCTTATCCGGGAGATGGAGGCGTCGATTCGAGAGGCGAATCGCTTCATCGATGCGATGAACGTGGAGCAGGTGTCATGAACGTCTCGTTATGCCAGGCAGGATCGCGAGTGCCACCACGTGCTGCGCAGCGAGCGCCCTACTGCTTGTAATAGCAATCACTTATATGTGCCTTGCGTTCGAGGTTCCCTTCGGGAACGCTTACCTTTGAGATAGTCTATACGAGACTATTTGGATCGAATTGATCCGGATCAAAAGCCGGCGCCGGGTAGCGCGGGTCCATACTTTCCAACACATCGCGAAAAAGCTCACTTACCACCATGGTGCGGAACCACTTGTGCTCGGCGGGCACGACATACCACGGCGCATGCTCCTTGGAGCAGCGGCGCAGTGCCTCCTCATACGCTTGCATGTAGTCGTTCCAGAAGACTCGCTCCTTGAGGTCGTCGGGATTGAACTTCCAGTGCTTGGAGGGCGTCTTGAGCCGATCCCGGAACTGCTCCAGCTGGTATTCGGGCGAGATGTGCAGCATGACCTTCACGATCCGCGTGCCATGGTCGACCAAGAGCTGCTCGAAATGGTTGATATGCGCGTAGCGTTTCTCGATCAGCGTGGCCGGTGCCAACTCCTTTACCTTGGCGATGAGAACGTCCTCGTAATGGGAGCGGTTGAATATACCGATCATACCTTTGGGAGGGGCGTGCATATGGACGCGCCAGAGAAAATCGTGGGCGCGTTCCAGCGTGCTGGGGGCCTTGAAGTTGGTCACCGCGCACCCTTGCGGATTGATCCCGTTGGTCACCGCTTCTATGGTGCTGTCTTTGCCCGCCGCGTCCATGGCCTGAAAGACGATTAGCAAAGCCTGCTCGCCTTCAGCGTAAAGGCGTTCCTGGAGCTCGTCCAGGGCCACTAGATTCTCTTGGAGCCGCGCCTTGGCCGCGGCCTTGTCCCAGCCCTGCACATCGTCGGGCCGGATCGCGCTAAGTGAAAAACGGGGCCCTGCTAGACAGGCAATACTCGTCAAGGTCGAGCTTCGGGTATTCTTTCCAGTGCTGACTACGTTCTTGTCAATCTTAAGACGCGACATTCGTTAGGTCCTGGTTGCAGCGAGCCCCAGATCCGGTCCGACTCGTACGCGTGGACCCCACGCGCGGCATCCTTGGCGATGTAGATCATCGCCGCCGCGACCGCCCGCGCCGCCATCGGCGGCTGCGCTCATGCGCGTCTCTCCTTAGGAACACCCCTTTTAGGAACACCTGCCGAGGAGGACGCAAACCCTTTATTTGACATACTTTTTGGCTGAAAGGCGTTCTTCGACCGTCTGCCAGTTGACATTGGACAAGAAGGCTTCGATATACTTCGGGCGTTCCGCCGGTTTGTAGTCGAGCAGGAACGCATGCTCCCAGACGTCCATGACGAGCACCGGTACAAAGCCGGCCACGTTTCCGACTTCATGCAACGTGACCCAGTGGTTGGACAACTGGCCGTGTAGCGGATCCAGGTAGCAAATCGCCCATCCGACCCCGCGCATCTTGCCGACGCTGGTGAAGTCCGTCTTCCAAAGATCAAAGCCGCCAAAGCTCGATTCGACGGCCTGAAGGAATGCTGAGTTACGTGCCGGATCTTCCCCGCCATCCTTCTTCAAGTTGCCGAAGTAATACTCGTGCAAGACCATCCCGTTATACTCGAACCCGAGACGGCGCTTGAGCTCCGAGTAGGCTGGCATTTCTTCCTGGTCAACCCGACCATCTTTCAAGATCTCTGCGATCGCCTCCGTGAGCCGATTGGTTTCCTTGACATAACCTTCGTAAAGCTTGAAATGCATTTCCAGAGTCTGATCAGAGATACCGTTGAGCCTGCTCAGATTGAACTCTTTAACTTGATACATTTTCTCTACCTCCTTTCAGAATCATGACTTTTCTAGCGAGACGTTGCCCCGTAATCGATAGCAGACAATCGCCGTGCCACCCCCAGCTAGGCAGAATTATCTTATTGTTCCAGCGATTAGGATATATGGATCCAGCCGAAGTCTTTGCGCGGATGAAACTTTTACACACGTCGGTAAGAATTACAGCGAGGTGCTCGCCAGATATAATAAATCCCGGTGCTGGAACGCAAGGTATGGCTGTAACAGGATTACGCTCTCCTTTTTATGCCGCTTCGAATTCGTCACCCTTGATCGTCACCCGAGCTCGTCACTTTTCGCGGTTTGTGCCGGGCCTTCCTGCCCTTCTCGGCGTTCTTCTTCGCCAGCTTCTTGTCCTCGTTCACTTCCTCCGGGACGAGGAATTCGATCGCCTTGGGCTCGACCTTGATGTCTATCGTCGCGGGTGGCTTCGGCTTTTTCTTTTCCTTCGCCGGCCACAGCTTGTCGTCGATATGGACGGGGAACCCGGTCCATTCGATCTTCAGGCGCTTGCCGCGGCGCGCCCCGAACTCGGGGGGCCACGGTTTGCCGTCCTGCCAGTCCTTGATGTGATCGCGCAGTTTGTAGCGGTGCTTCTCGGCCAGCAGCACGACGTCGAGCTCGCCGTCGTTGCGCACGATATCCGGGGCCAGGAACAGATTGGGCCCGATGTACGCCATGTTGAGCACTTCGAACAGCAGGTAGCGCCCGGAGATATCCGCGCCGTCCAGCGCGGCCTCGATTTCGACCACCGGGCAATGGGCAAGCTGCTCCCGGAAGATCTGCTGCGCGTAGGTGACCCTGACCCCGGTGTCTTTCAACCGGTCGATCGTCTTGTTGTCCTGCAATTTCGGTATGGAGCACGTCAGCAGCCCGGTGCCGATGCCCTCGATGAAGTGCCGTTCGCCCCACGGCCCGGTCGCGATGCCGGCATCGAACTTGAGCCGGCGCGCGGAGTCCCAGCCCGGTATGAGCTGCGTTATCGGCAGGTCCGCGATGCCGAGCGTTTTCGAGATGTTGTTCGCGGTGCCGAGCGGCAGCACTGCGATAGGCACGCCGCTCCCGATGAGACGCCTCGCGACCTTGCCCACGGTGCCGTCGCCGCCGGCCACGGCGACGAGGTCGGCCGATTTCTTGAGCACCTTCTGCCAGCCCTTCTCCTTGGTGGACTGGCGGCGGACCTTGTAGCCGGCCTCCTTCATCAGCGCCTCGATCTGCCCGGCGGTCGGTTGCTTCTCGTCCCCGGCGCCTGGATTGTGTATGAGTGTCACGCGCATGGATCTGGAACCTCGGGCCCGCTTCGGGCACAATGGAAATGGTCGTGAAAAAACCGCCATGCGCCTGCTGATCTGCAACGACGACGGTATATACAGCCCCGGCATCGCGGCGCTCGCCGAGGTCGCGATCGAGCTCGGCGAGGTGCGCGTCGTGGCCCCGGACGTGGAAAGATCGTCCGCGGGCCACTCCATCACCTCCGGGCGCCCGCTCTCGTACAAGCGCACGAAGCACATGAACGTACAGGCCTACCGCGTCGACGGGACGCCGGCGGACTGCGTTGCGCTCGGCGCTTTCCAGTGGGAGAACGTGGATGTCGTGCTTTCCGGAATCAATCTCGGCCCCAACATAGGCAACGGCATCTGGCACTCGGGCACGCTCGCCGCAGCGAAGCAGGCGGCGCTCATGGGTATGCGCGGCATCGCGCTGAGCATACCGGTCATCGAGGACGAGCCGGACTTCGAGGCCCTGAAGCCTCACATCCGGCAGGTGCTCAAGCTGCTGCTGGAGGAAACCGTCCTGCCGCTGGTGAACGTCAATTTCCCGGCCACGAAGCCGAACGGCATCCTGTGGACGCGACAATCGGTCCGCTTCTACGACGGCAAGGTGGTGGCGGGGCAGGATCCCATGGGTCGCAAGCATTTCTGGTTCACCGTCATCCCGATCACGGAGACCGACGAGGGCAGCGATCGCTGGGCGCTCGAGCGCGGCTACATCTCGATCACCCCCCTGCGGCTAGATCTCACTGACGACATCGAGCTCGCCATCGCGCAGAAGCAGCACCCGCTGTAAGACCAGAGGGCGCCCACTCGATCGGGGTGGACCTGGGGAATAGGGATTTTGAACGCCCTTGTTCGTCAAGAGGCACGGTACTGCTGGGCTCGTGAGCTGTCAAACATGCGAGTCCTCGGGGACTTTTCGAGCCCTTCATCGGCCCGAGGGTTTGGCGTCTCGGGCGGGCGAGGTGCAAGGGGGGTCGTCGGCTCAGGGGCTGAACCGGAACTACAGGGATGTAGTGCTCTTAGGAGGTACAGGATGAACCGGATGGGAGGGGTGGGATCGGTTTGGGATCAGGCCTAGAATGACGAGTGCGCCCGAGCCTGGTGTCCCAAAGCGGCGGGAGCAAGAACAGGACCCGAAATGACAGCTTCGAGGCTCTACGCGGGCGCAAGTGGCTACTCCTACAAGGAATGGAAGGGTAACTTCTATCCGGAGGACATCAAGCCCGACGCGATGCTGGCGTATTACGCCGAACGCCTGCCCACCGTCGAGATCAACAACACCTTCTATCGCATGCCGAAGAAGGACGCACTCGAGAACTGGGCCAAGGCCGCCCCGAAGGATTTTCGCTTCGCGATCAAGGCGTCGCGGCGCATCACGCACATGGCCCGGCTCAAGGCGGACGAAGCGGCCGATCCTGTCGCCTATCTCTACAAGAATCTCGCGGCTCTTGACACCAAGCGCGGGCCGGTGCTGTTCCAGTTGCCGCCGTTCCTGAAGAAAGACCTTCCGCGCCTCTGCGAGTTCCTCCTCCTGCTGCCCGAGGGACACAACGCCGCCTTCGAATTCCGCAACGACACCTGGTTTTCCGACGACGTCTATGACGCGCTCAAGAAGGCGGGGGCGGCGCTATGCCTGTCCGAGCGCGACGACCATGCACCGCCGCCTCTGGTGGAAACGGCACCTTGGGGTTACGTGCGGTTGCGGCTGGAGCACTATTCAGACAACTCCTTGCAGGACTGGGCGCGGAGACTTGCGGCCACGAAGTGGCGCGAGGTCTACGCCTATTTCATGCACGAGCCGACCGCGCCGGAGTACGCGCAGACGCTGATGCGATTCGGGTCGAGCCTCGCATGAAGACCTACATCGCCCCCTCCACCAATCCCCAACCCGTATCGATCACCGTCGACGCAGCAGAGCGCGTCTCCGGCCTGTTGCAAGCGCCTCGTGGAGCGCGCGCCTGTTACATAGTGGCGCACGGTGCAGGTGCCGGGATGATGCATCCGTTCATGGCGGCGATTGCGAACGGGCTGGCAGAGCGCGGCATCGCCACCTTGCGCTATCAGTTTCCCTACATGGAGCGGGGCTCGAAGCGGTCGGATACGCCCAAGGTCGCACAAGCCGCTGTCCGAGCAGCCGTTGCGGAGGCGGCGCATCTGCTGCCGGACATGCTGCATTTCGCGGGCGGCAAGTCGTATGGCGGGCGGATGACTTCGCAGGCGCAGGCCGAGGCATCGTTGCCCGGCGTCCGCGGCCTCGTGTTCCTGGGCTTTCCGCTGCATCCGCCTGGACGCCCGTCGGACGAGCGCGGCAGGCACCTATTCGACGTGCAGATACCGATGCTATTCCTGCAGGGAACGCGTGATGAGCTCGCGGACTTGCGGCTTTTACAACCCCTCGTCGCACAGCTCGGCGCGCGCGCACGCCTCAAGCCGTTTGAGGATGCCGACCATTCCTTCCACGTGCCCGCGCGATCGGGACGCAACGACGCGGAGGTGAAGGCCGAGATGCTGGACGCGCTGGCGGATTGGTTCAAAAGCGTGACTTGACGCGCACGAGTACCCGAATTGGCGGAGATGAGCTATGATTACCCTAATCGATAGTTCGATGGGTCCGTGAGGACATGACCAAGCTGCTGGATAAAGCGATCGCCGAGGTTCGTGAACCCCCGGAACGGGAGCAGGATCTCGCGGCCGAGTCGCTTAGGGTGTTCACCGAGCTTGCCAAGCAGGGCTTCTATCGGCTGTCGCCCGAGGAGCGCGCGGCAATGGAGGAGTCGAAGGAGCAGGTGCGCCGCGGCGAGCTCGCAACCGACGAAGAAGTGGAGGCCGCGTTTGCCCGCTTTCGGGCATGAAGGTCCGTTACTCGAAGCGCGCTGTCGACGATCTCATCGCGGTCGCCGATTACATTCGGCAACACAACCCGAGTGCGGCTGAGGCGGTCGAGAAACCGATTCGTGCATCGATCGCTCGGCTTTCGATTTTTCCTTTCATCGGTCGAGCGACGGACGATTCGGTCATTCGCGTGCTGCCGATCACGCGCTACCCGTATCTCGTGTTCTACCAGGTACTGGGCGAGGAGATCGTCATTCACCACATTCGCCACGGTCGCCGCGCGCGGATCGATCCGGACACTGCGCGCTGGGAGTAGCACACTACAATGATTCATCCCAGGCGGATTACTGTAACGTCTGCTGGTTCACAAGCTCCGGCTTGGGAACCCAGTGCGTGAAGATCCCGCTTCACGTCTCCATCACCGGGCCCGCATCACGTCGATGTGGGAGCCAGTGGTTTACCGTTGCGGATAGGAAGTGCGGGCATGATTCTTGGCGAACACGGTAACGCCTTCAAGGCATGGCGGGTTATCGAAGGGCGAAATTCAGGCAGGGGTGCTGGGTTGAGCGTATTGGTTGTTGATTTATGCGCTTCCAAGTTCCATATGTGGGGATGAGCTCGGGAAGCTGGAGCTTCCCGCACCGGGTTCCCAAGCCGGAGCTTGGGAACCAGCAAGTTTTTCCCGTCGCGAACCGCTTGCGACCGATGAAGTGAAGGACTTTAAGGCGTCCTTCGTCGCTGCGTGATTGTTCTCGTCATCCGGCACCAGCCCGCGACCGCAGTCGGACGACAAAGTCTCCGTCGGTTTGCAATGCTTTCGCTTAAACGTGCGCTTGCCTGAACCAGACACGCCGATCAGCACGACGAATGAAAGTTCGCGAATGGTGAGTTTTTTCCCGTAGGCGAAGTAACAACTTGACATTTGGCGCGATAACTCAAACCAGGTGTTTGATTTGATGCCACAATCCAGCAGCAGGGATAACCAGATGCGGGTTCCCCTGATACAGGGTTTTCCGAAGCACACTTTGGGATCGATGCTGATACGTTCAGGGAAATTGATCATCGTCGGCCCTCTCTTGGTCGTATTCTGAGGTCAAATAGTGTTCTCGACGAAGTTCAACGGCTGGTGGCGTGGCGGACCACGACGGCGGCGCTCACCACGGCGATGAGGACGAAGCACAGGAGTGCCCATCCGGCGATCGACAGGCCGAACAGGCTCCAGCCGATCTCGGCGCACTCACCGCTCCCATGGAAGACCTTGGCCAAGACGTCCCCGAGCGGATAGGCCTCCAGCATATACTCCAGCCCCGGTCCGCATTCCGGCACCTGGTCCTTCGGCAGGTGCTGTAGCCACACCTGCCGGCCCGCCGTGAGGCCCCCGCCGAGCGCGAAGAGCTCACCGAGGCTCGCGTAGAGGATCGTTCCCAAGCGCCCCGGGTGATGCAGGGTAGCGAGGAGGGCGGTGATGCCGATCAGGACGAAGAACAGTCGCTGGATGAGGCACAGGGGACAGGGCTCGAGACCCCGGACCCACTCCAGATAATACCCAAACCATAAGAGCCCGGCCGAGCCCAGGAACAGTCCGAGGTTGATGAGGCGCGTGCTGGGCATGAGGTTAGGTCGGCTGAGGGCTTGAGGCTGGAGGCTTGAGACTTGAGGCTGGAGGCTGGAGGCTGGAGGAGTACAGCCTCAAGTCTCAAGTTTCCAACCTCCAGGCAATTTTACCGGCTGGGCAGCACGGTCTTCAAGAACGCCGGGATGCGCTCATCGAGCCAGTAGCGCGGCCGGCCCGGCACCTTGCCGGCTACGAAGCCCACATGCCCGCCGTGGGCCTGCAGATCGAGGTGGATGCTGGGCGCGAGCTCGGCGGGGGTCGGAACCGCGTCGGGAGTCATGAAGGGATCGTCGCTGGCGTGCAGGATCAGGGTCGGCGCGGTGATGGCGCGCAGGAATTGCCGGCTGCTGGAACGCGCATAATAGTCCTCGGCACTGTCGAACCCGTGCAGCGGGGCGGTCACGGCCCCGTCGAAGGCGCGGAAGGTCCGCAGGGCGCCGAGACGGCGTAGATCTATGGGGCTTGGCATGGCCGCGAACTTGTGTGCCGTCTTGGCCCGGAGCTTCCCGACCAGGAACCACTGGTAGAGGCGCGAGAAGCCACGTTCCATGCGTCGCGCGGCCTTGTCGAGCTCGAACGGCACCGAGACCGCGACCGCCCCCGCAAGCCCGGCAAGGTCACCGCGCTCGCCGAGGTATTTCAGGAGCACGTTTCCGCCCAGCGAGTAACCGACCGCGCACAGCGGCAGGTGCGGGTGGCGGGCGCGCAGGGTCTCGATGAGAAAGCGGAGATCGCCGGTTTCGCCGGAGTGGTAGCTCCTCGGCAGGCGGTTCGGCATGCCGCTGCAGCCGCGGAAGTGCATGACGACCCCCTGCCAGCCGTGGCGCCGCACAGCGGCCAGGGTCGCGAGCGCATAGGCCGAGTGCGCCGATCCCTCCAGGCCGTGCAGGACCACCACGAGCCCCGGCCCCGGTTCCGGGGTCCAGCCGAGGTCGATGAAATCGCCATCGGACAGCTCCAGGCGCTCGGGCCTGAGTGGGACGGACGGGGGTCCGCGATAGAACGCCGCCCAGATGGTCTGGGCGTGGGGACCCGGCAGCCACCAGGCCGGACGAAAGGCCGGGGGCATGCTTAGCTCTTTCCCTCAGGCCGCGGCCCGGCCGGTGTATCAACGGTCGGCGCAGAGGTTTGCCGCACACACGCCGTCGTCATCATGAGATCCCGTCCGGCAGTATAGCGCGCACTAGGGGCGGACCCCCGTGTCCGCCTGGTTGTCTCCATCTTGGGATGTCCGCCCCGGGGTCGTCTCCCTCCTGGATTCCCCCGTAGTATGGCAACGGTCGATTCCAGTCCTCCGGGCACGGAGTGGGTTGCGTCGCGATGCCGCGGCGCGGTAACGTAGGCCCGGCCGATGAACCTCAATTTCCTGGATTTTGAACAGCCCATCGCTGAGCTCGAGGCCAAGATCGAGGAGCTCAGGCTCTTGAGCAGCGAATCGGCTATCGACATCACCGAAGAGATCCAGCGCCTCCAGGCGCGCTCCAAGGACCTCACCGAGTCGGTATTCGCGTCGCTCACCCCGTGGCAGATCTCGCGCCTTGCGCGCCACCCGCAACGGCCTTATACCCTCGACTACGTGAAGCGGATGTGCACCGAGTTCCACGAGTTGCACGGCGATCGCGCGTTCGGAGACGACCCCGCCATCGTGTGTGGGCTGGCGCAACTCGACGGCCGGGCGGTGGTTCTCATCGGCCACCAGAAGGGCCGCAATACCCAGGAGAACCTGCAACGTAATTTCGCCATGCCGCGCCCCGAGGGCTATCGCAAGGCGATGCGGCTGATGCGCCTCGCGGAGAAGTTCGGGCTGCCCCTCTTGACCTTCATCGATACCCCCGGCGCTTTCCCCGGCATCGATGCAGAGGAACGCGGCCAGAGCGAGGCCATCGCCCACAACCTCCTGGTGATGGCCGGCCTGCGCGTCCCGATCATCGCCACCGTGATCGGCGAGGGGGGCTCGGGCGGCGCGCTCGCGATCGGGGTCGCGGATCGGGTCTTGATGCTCGAGTACGGCACCTATTCGGTGATCTCGCCCGAGGGCTGTGCGTCCATCCTGTGGAAGAGCTCGGATATGGCCGAGAAGGCCGCCGAGGCCATGGGGATGACCTCGAAGCGCTTGTTGGAGCTGGGCCTCATCGACGAGATCATCCCCGAACCCCTGGGCGGGGCGCACCGGGGCATCGATGAGATGGCCGCCCGGCTCAAGGTGGTCCTGATCGATCAGCTCACGCCCCTGTCGGCACTGGATCTAGAGACCCTGCTCGGCAAGCGCTACGACCGCCTCATGGCCATCGGCCACGTCAAGGACAGTAAGTAACCACCCCGGTCGAACCCCTCCCCAGGTTCTTACGGGCGTGCCGGCGTTCTCACCCGAGCGGCTGTTGGCGGTCCTACGCGACCTGCCGGAGACGCCGTGTTACTGGGTGGCCTTTAGCGGCGGTCTCGACTCGCGGGTGCTGCTCGAAGCCATGGCCGCGCTCCGTGCGGTGCTCGAAGCACCGCTCTCTGCCGCGCATGTGGACCATGGCCTGCACCCGGACTCCGGTACCTGGGCGGCGCTCTGTGAAGACGTCTGTGCAGGGCTCGGAGTGCCGCTGCACACGCTCCGAATGGATGCCCGCGCCCCGCCCGGTGCGAGCCCCGAGGCCTACGCGCGCACCTTGCGCTACCAAGCGTTGCGGGGAGTCGTCGGGGCGGGCGATTTGCTATTGACCGGCCATCACCGCGACGATCAGGCCGAGACGGTCCTGCTGCAACTCCTGCGCTCCGCAGGACCCCACGGACTCGCCGCCATGCCGCGCTGCACCCGCTGGGAAGGTGCGTGGCTCTGCCGGCCGCTCCTGGATTTCCCGCGCCATGCCTTGCGCGAATTCGCACGAGCCCGCGGGCTCCGGTGGATCGAGGACCCGAGCAACGATAGCGCCCGCTTCCAGCGCAATTTCCTGCGCCATCAGGTGATCCCGATCCTGGGACGGCGCTGGCCGGCCATCGCCCGAACCTTGGCACAGGCGGCGGATCGGCAGGCGGACGCGGCGGCGGTCCTCGACGCCATGGCCTCCGAGGACTTGCAGGCGGTAGGTTGCGGGTGCGAGGGGGCGCTCTCGGCCAGCGCCCTGCGCGCGCTATCTCCGCCACGGCGCCGCAATCTCCTGCGTGCGTGGCTGCGCGCGGCCGGGCTCCCCCCACCGCCCGCCGGCCGGCTCCGAGAGCTGTCCGGGCCGTTCCTCGACGCCGCTCGGGATCGGCAGCCGCGGGTTTCTTGGTCCGGCGTGGAGGTGCGCCGCTACCGCGATGCCGTCCATGCGATGCCCGCGTTGGTTGCGCCAGATCCCGTTCCAGTGTTTCCCTGGGACCCGCGCGAGCGCTTGGCGCTGCCCTGCGGGGTGCTTTATGCCGAGGCCGCGGTCGGCGCCGGGCTGAAACAGGCGCTGTGCCGGCCCGGGACGGTCACGGTACGCTGGCGAGGGGGTGGTGAACGCTGCCGGCCCACCGGCAACCCCCACACGCGCCCGCTCAAGCACCTCTTCCAGGAGGCCGGCATCCCCCCCTGGCGGCGCGATCGCCTACCGCTCGTTTATCTCGGCGATCAACTCGCGGCGGCGGCCGGGCTGTGGGTGTGCGAGCCCTTCGCGGCCGGCCCGGGGGAGCCTGGTTGGGTATTGCGATGGAAGGCGGCAGGGGGCCGGTAGCCCGATAGAAGTTGAAAATAGAATTCATTCCATTCGATCACGCGCTGGTCCTGGTCTCGGTGGGGGCGCCGCCCTCGCGCTCCGGATCGGGGGGCGGCGATCCGCCGTCGGTCGAGAACGTCAGGCGCAGATCGCCGATATCGATCTGCGCACCATCGGACAGCGCTGTCCATTGAACCTTCTTATTGTCGACGAACACGCCGTTCAGGGAATCCAGGTCCTTGATGGCAAAGTGGCCGCTGTCGTCGCGCACGATCTCGGCGTGGTGTCGTGACACGGAGTTGTCACGCAGCACCAGCTCGTTGTCCTTGCCGCGTCCGATCCGCCACGGGGTCGTGGCCACGAGCAGCCGGCCGGCGTCCCCGTCCGAGCGCGTGACATAGGCACGCGCCGCGGGCGGGCCGGTCTTGGGCGAGTCCGCCATGCCGCGGCGTTGTGTCCGGAGGAAGAGGATGGCGCTGAGGGCGAGGAACGCCGCTGCCAGGGCGGACAGCCAGATCCACGGCGGCATGCCGCTCTGCGCCACGATCGCAGCGCCGGCCTTGGCCTTCGGTGGCGGCGGGGTGGGCGGGCCGATGGTCACCGGGACCTCGATCGCCAGAGCTTGGTCCCCGGCCGCCACGTTCAAGGTCAGGGTCTGTGGGCCGGTCAGGCGCGCGCCGATGGCGGGGGTCAGATCGATGCTGAGGCGGCCCCCGCTGTCGATGGCCGCGAAGGGATCGGTGGCGAAGGCCTCGGGCAATTCGTAGTCGGGCGGCCGGGCGATGACCAGATCGCCGCCCGATTCCTTCGCCAGTTGGCCGAGCGCCTCCAAGGCCGGCGCCATCGGATCGGTGCTCGGATAGACGACGCCGAATACCACGACCTGGGCATCGCGGGCCGCGGCGATGAGCTTCTCGTGGTAGTAGGCATCCGGGTTGGCCGATTCGTCGCCGAAGAACAGGATGGCCTTGCGGGCCGCGGGGGACACGGCGAGGCTGCGTACGGCCGCCATCGCGTCCTGTGACAGCGCGACGGGGCTCGGTTCCCGGGCCAGTGTCTGGACCGCAGTCACGATGTCCTCCGCGCCGGCCCCGAGCGGCAGCGACACCCGCGGCTGGGCTTCGAAGGTCGCCACGCCGACGCGGTGGTGGGGTTTGACCACAGACAGGATGCGTTCGATATGCGCCGGGATCCTGCTGCCACCGTCCGGTCGCTCCAGGGCGCCAATATCGATAACGATGAGGAGCGCGGTGATGCTCTGGTCATAGGGGTAAGGGAGGTGCAAGGGTGGCGGCAGGGCCAGGTCAGCAACCTTCGCCGTCACCGTCGGGACGCGGCCCGGGATCGACAGGCGATACTCGCACTCGACGCGATCGGGTCCTGGTTGGGCGCAGCTATGCCGCACGACCTCGGCCGGTTCCAGACCCTGGACGGATTGAGCCGCGAGGGTTCCCAGGACACAAGCCAAGCGGCACGCTTTGCCGGTCGATGCCCGCCACATGCCGCTCATTCTGTCCCACCGCGGGTAGCGGAGCAAAGCGCTGTGGGCGCCGCCTGCCGGCCATGGGCGCCGACGCCCCAATCGCCGACGCCCCAATCGTAGTTAGTTCAGCTATTCGTTGATCACGACCTTGGTGCCGACCCCGATGTAGTGCATGAGGTCGTCGATCTCGTCGTTGGTGAGGGCGATACACCCCTTGGTCCAGTTGACCGTGCGGTGGATCTCGAGCTTCTCATCGGTGATCTCACCGATCCCGTGGATGCCGATCGCCCCGCCGAGCGGGGTGTTCTGCAAGGGGATGTCCTGGCGGCGGAGCGTGCTCAGGATCTGGAAGAACTGCGGCTCCGAGATCACGTGATCGCGCAGGCCCAGGAAGGCGTCTTTGAGGTTCGGGTAGTTGAGGTGCAGAAAGATGTGAAACCGGCTGTTGTTCTTGATCTTGACGATGCGGTAGCTGCCGACCGGCGTGACCCCGTCCCCGGCTTGGTGCTTGTCTCCCGATCCCCCGCGCCCGTAAGCGATCCGATAGGCCTTCTGGATTCGCAGCCCGTTCTTGAGCAGCAAGGTCCGCTCGGCTTTTCTGATCTCGATCTCGTAATTTCCGATGGCCCCGAGCGGCGTGGGGAGAGGCGTCCCCGCCAACACACCCACCCCGACCAGCGCCCAGCCAACCCAACCCCATCGACCCCATCGCATATCCACCCCCGGTCTGTCTCCAACCCGAACGAGAACACCCTCGAGCAAAGCTCGAGCAAAGTGAGATCCCCGACACGACGCCCCGCGGGAGTGCAGATGGTCTTGGGAACATCGCCACCCGGCACTGCTCGTTTGTCGGATCACAGGAACGCTTATCAATCATCTCACTAAGACCCGTAGCTCACAAGAGGAATGATGTCCCCATAAGACCCTCTCCGGGCGCCTTCCCCCTTTCTCACCGCGCCGTCTACGCTATTATGCGACACATGCATGACGCTCTACCGCAGGAACGCTATACCCCGCTCGCCGTCCTCATGCACTGGGCGGTCGCGGTGCTGGTGTTTTTTCAGCTCGGACTCGGCTGGTACATGGAGGGCCTGCCGGAAGGGCCGGATCGGAGCACCTATTTCGCCTTGCACAAGTCGGTCGGGCTCACGGTATTCCTGCTTGCCGCGCTCAGGCTCGTATGGCGCGCGACCCACCCCCCGCCGCCGTTACCGGCGTCGCTACCCCGGTGGCAAAAGGTCTTGGCGCGTGGCAATCATAAGCTGCTGTATGGTCTTATGTTCCTGCAGCCGATCTCGGGGTACCTATCGTCTTCCTTCAGTGGCTATCGCACCGGCTTCTTCGGGTTTCCCCTGCCGCACTGGGGTTGGAAGGAGCCGTTCCTGAACGAGCTTTTCAGCGATATCCACGAGACCAGCGCCATCACGCTCGCGGTCCTGGTCGGGGTGCACGCGCTGGCGGCCGTGTCCCATGCCGTGAGACCGGGCGACCGTCTCTTCCGTCGCATGTGGCCTCGGAGCCTGGTTCCGTAGCGTGGCCGAGCCCGTCATTCGCGTCAGCGTGGCGGCCATCGCCGAGCGCGCCGGCAGCTTCCTGATGGTAGAGGAGGCCATCGAGGCGGGCGGGCTGGTGTTGAACCAGCCGGCCGGGCACTTGGAGCCGGGCGAGACGCTCGTCGAGGGCGTGTGCCGAGAGGTGCTGGAGGAGACGGCCTATCGGTTCGAGCCCGCGGGGCTCGTGGGGCTGTACCTGTACCGGAACCCAGGGAGCCACATCACCTACTTGCGGGTGTGCTTCCATGGCGCCTGTGTCGCGCACGACCCGGCCCGGCCGCTCGATGCGGAGATCGCGCGGGCGGTGTGGCTCACCTACGCGGAGGTCGTGGGACGAAGCGACCGCCTGCGCACCTCCTTGGTCCTACGCTGTCTGGACGATTACCTGGCCGGCCGGCGCTTTCCGCTCGCGGTCATCGCGGATCTCGCGGGCCTGCCGTGATCCCGTCGTGTGAGCCCTGTCCGGCCGCGGCCGTCACCGTCGGGCTGTCGGGTGGCGTCGACTCGGCAGTCGCGGCACTGCTTTTGAAGCGTCGGGGCTACCAGGTCTCCGGCGTCTTCATGAAGAACTGGGAGGACGACGACAGCGAAGACCACTGCCCCGCGCGCGCCGATCTCATCGACGCCGTGGCCGTGGCCGAGCGCATCGGCATCGAGGTGGATGCCGTCTGCTTCGCCGCCGAGTACCGCGAGCGCGTCTTCTCGATCTTCCTCAGGGATCTGAGTGAGGGCCGTACGCCGAACCCCGATGTCCTGTGCAACCGCGAGGTCAAGTTCAAGCTGTTCGTGGACCACGCACTCGCCCGCGGCGCCGAGCGCATCGCCACGGGCCATTATGCGCGGATCGCGAGGCAGGGCGGCCGTTATCGCCTGCTCAAGGGCGTGGATCACGACAAGGACCAGAGCTACTTCCTCTACACGCTCGGACCGGCGCAACTCGGCCGCGCGCTGTTCCCTCTCGGCGCGCTTACCAAGCCCGAGGTGCGGCGCCTGGCGCGCGAGGTAGGTCTGTCCGTGCACGACAAGCGCGACAGCACCGGGATCTGCTTCATCGGCGAGCGCCCCTTCCGGGCATTCCTGGCCCGCTATCTCGCGCCCCGGCCGGGAGCGATCCGGACCGTGGCAGGCAAGACCGTGGGCGAGCACCCCGGTGTCTTCTATTTCACCCTCGGCCAGCGTGCCGGGCTTCGCATCGGAGGGGTCGCCGGTGCCGCGGAATCACCTTGGTATGTGGTGGCCAAGGACCTCGACAACGACGTCCTGGTCGTGGCCCAGGGGCATGAGCATCCGCTCCTCATGAGCCGTGCCCTGACGGCGACGGAGTTGTCTTGGGTCGCCGGGACGGCCCCCCGGCTACCCTGCGCGTGCAGGGCCAAGACGCGTTACCGCCAGCCGGACCAGGCCTGTGCCATCGTGGCCCTGGAGGCGGGCCGGGCGCACGTGGTGTTCGAAGAGCCCCAGCGCGCCGTCACGCCCGGGCAGGCGGTGGTGTTCTACCAGGGCGAGGAGTGTCTGGGCGGGGGGACGATCGCGTCTACGGAGCGCCTCGCGCCAGGTCCACCGAACCGGGCGGAGATGTCGTGGCACGATCGCCGCCGGCACTCGAGCGCTTGCAAGGACCGCGAGGAAAATCAGCCCCGCATCCAAGGTCCCGTGTTGCAACGAGGCTGAAGCACTGGCAGTCACGGTCGGCGATTTGCCGCGCCAGGTTGCCGGCCACACTCGGGAAAGCCCTTTAACGCGCCGAGGAATGTCACGGTCGGCGATTTGCCGCGCCAGGTTGCCGGCTACGATGCTGTCGAATGGCTCGTCATCGACGCCGGCTCGGCAGGTCGAGCTCGTTACGGTCCAGCACCCTCGTGTGCCCCGCGCGCACCGCGGAATCACCATCGGGCGCACTAGCCGCGATCGAACCAATAGAGCGTTCGGCCGGTCGCGGAAACGACCGCGGAGCGCACGATCCGGGCGCGTCGCCCTAGAGCGCTCACGAAGTGTTCCTCCGTGTATTCGTGGAATATGTCTTCGCGCAGGGCGAGCATGCGCTGTACGGTGGGATCGCCTTTGTGCACGAACTCCATCACGCCCCGCGGCGCCAAGGACACCAGCCAGGCCACGACCTGGTCGAGCGGAACGTTGCGGCCGATGGCCAGGTGATGCTCGAAGGCCAGGACCAGGAGCGCATCGGCGCGGGCGCGATCCGACAGCCCCATGCGTTCCACGGTGTTCCAACCCTGACCCGGACTCGGGTTGGCGCCGTCCTGGAACAACGGCAGCAACGGCAGCGATCCGCGGATCGCACGCGCATAGGCGCGCTCGAGCGCCTCGTGATCAAGATCGAAGCCGATGACCCGGGCGGCACCGGCCGCGAGCGCCACCTCGGCATATTCGCCGGTGTTGCAGCCGAGGTCCCACAGGAGCACCGGCTTGACCGCGTCGCAGAACTCGGCGACGAAACGCCGCTTGGCCGACTCCTCCTCCGATCCATAGCTGTGCCCCTCCTGGTAATCGCCCCACACCGTTCGACCCGTGTCGCGCGGATGGAGCGCCGCAATCCAGCGGCGGAGTTGCACCAGCATGTTGCGATAACTACCCTTCGGCAGACGCCGACGCTTGAGCTTCTCGAGATCGGAACCGTCTTCGAGGGCCCGGCGCTGAAAGCGAGCGGGCAGAACCACATGGGCCAGAAGGCGCCACGAGCCTCGGCCGTGCCACGGCAGCAGGCGCGCCAGATCCGTGGTGTCGACCCCCTCCAGGCTGCCGCGAAACCAGGCGTTATGGCTGATCCCGAAGAGGGCGCGCAGGAGTAGAGGGTTCAAAAACTGCTCGCAGAACTGGCGGTGCCCGATCCAGAACTCCCCCTCGCGATACCTGCGCAGGGACAGCACATCGATAAAAACCGGCCGGACCCCATCGAACTGGATGTTGTAGGCGCTCGCATCCGAGAGCGCGATGTCCCGTTCGAGTATCTCGATCTGGATATCGAGGTGCAAGAGGGCGGCGGCCTGTAAGAGCGGGAACGACCACTCGTAGGGATAGGATACGAACGCCAGGCGCGGGTGCCGGACGACGCGGTGCGCGAGGGCACCGGCCGCCCCGAGCCGCGCCTTGTCGACTTCCGTGCTGCCGACCAGCCAACCGCGATCGGCGAGCGTTTCGAGGACACCGCTTGCGGCTACGAAATCATAGTCAGCCGCGGCGCAAGGGGCCACGGAACGCAGGATCTCCCCATCGATCTCGTAGACCCTGCCGCTCGGGTCCTTGAACGATCCGGGGTCGGCGGATGCGGCGTTCACCCGCGAAAAGACGGTCGAAGCGCCGGCGTCGAGCTGCGGTTCAAGTGAGGCCGAGGCCTGGCTAGCGCACCGAGACCCCGCCGGGCACGGTCTTCTCTACGATAGGCCTCCCGCCGGCATCGGTGACGAGGTCCAGATCCCGGACCGGGGCACGCGTGGCGAAACGCCGCATCTCGGCCTCGGTAAGCTTGTCGTGCGCCACGATCTCGCGCGCAAAGGTCCGGTATTCGATGAACTGCCGTTCGCGCGGCACGCCCTCCGCCAGCGACAGCACCGATCGCCCGACCGGCGGGGGATCGCAGATCTTCGCGGCCTCGCACACGGTCGCACGCACATCGATGAGCGAGGCCGGCGCCTGTGAGATCTTGAGTGGACCCCTGCTCTCAGGCGGCTTGACCAGGAGCAACGGCACGAACTGACCGGTCCGGCCCGAGTGCAGCTTGACCGCCCCGTCCAGCGCATAGGGTGTTGCGGGCGCGCCGAGGGTCGCGCCGTGGTCCGAGAGCAGTATTACCAGGGTCTGATCGTAGAGCGACGACCGTTTCAAGAACGCCAGCAGGTCCAGGAACCCGTCGATACCGCAGCGCGCCTGGACCTTATAGTGTTCTCGGGTCTGGGGTAGCGCCGCATCGAGACCGCAGAGCTTGTCGATGTTGATAGGCTTGTGCGTGTTCATGAGATGCAGGAACTTCAAGGTCGGCGGACCCTGCTCAACCCGCGCCCGGACCACAAAGCTCGCGAGCCCGCGCAGGGAATCGATGGTGTAGTGGCTAGGCGTCAAACGTCTCAGCAGACCGACGCCGCTTTGAAACATCCCGGGATGCAGCGAGGTGGGGGAGATGCGCATCAGGCCATAATCCACGAGACCAAGGTACGAAGCCACGACCGATTGGACCAGACCCCGCAACAGCACCGAGCGATTGACACAGATCGCGGCGGGACAATCGAAAAACCGGCTCCCGTACAGCGTAGTCGAATATTCGGCACGTTGGGCGTCGACGAACAGGCTGTCCTGGTAAGCGTCTACGTAGAGTTTCTTGATGCTGCCCCCTCGGTATATATGTCCCGAAAAGATCGCCGGGAGCGCCAAGAGGGTCTGTGGCGAAACGCTGGTGATGTTGGGGTAATAGGAAAACCCTTCGAAGGCTTGGAATAGCCCCGAATCCTCGTCGAGCAACTCGGCGAAGACATCGCCCTGAAACTGGTCCATCAACACCATCAGGATGTCGCCCCGCCCGGAGAAGGTCAGGAGGCGCCCGATATCCTGCGTAAGCGCCGCGCTGGTGTGGGAACCGGCCGGTTTGGTGTCGGAGACTGCGACATAGGCGACGAAGCAGAGCGCGGTGACGAACAGACCCTGGGCCAGGCCCCGCGCCCAGTCGGGCCGCCTCAAGAGCACGACCACGGTCGATAAGGCCAGCCCGCCGAGCAGCAAATGCGATTGTATCGAGGCGCGGCTCAGCGACGGAGCGAAGTGCTCGCGGCCATCCAGGGCGGGGGTCCACGAGGGCAAAAACACGGCCGCCACGACCACATAGATGACCGTGAATCGGCACGCGCCGACGATGAGGCCGCGCGGCATGCGCGGGACTAACGCCAGGGCCGCTAGGACCAGGCCAAGGACCAGGGTCGCCGGGAGCGCGACGGCATCATGCTCGAGCGACCTGTACTCGACGAAGGACGAATTGAAGAAATAGACGATCGTCGGCAGGAACACGAGCAGGACGAACGAGGCCGCGAGCGTCGCGGCCAACACCGCGCGCCACCCGACGGGCGGTTCAGGCCTCGCGAAGGAACTCGCGGCGCTCCCCGATGGCGGCATCCCCCCTCCTCGCCTTGTACTAGCTAGCCGGCTAAGCCGGAACAGCGACGCGTATCACACCGCATGCAGCGAGGCAGGACGGCCAGCTGGTGGCGGGGCCAGTCCTGCCTCTAATCCCTGAGGAGGCGGGCTAAGCGAAAAAACCCGCCCGAGCCCGCCAGAGAGGCCTCAGTCGCGCGGCTCGGCGCCCAGATCTGCGGCCTTGCGCCGGGTAAAGAGCTGCTTCACCTTGCCCCAGTAGATGCGCAACACCACGAAGCCCCCCGCGATGGCCGCGATGATGCCCTGCAAGATCATGCTCCCGGCACCCGGGTCCAGATAGGCATGGGCGTCGCCCATGATGAAGAGCATGAGACCCACTATCAGTGTCGATGAACGCATAAGCCCTCCTGTTCCTG
>JBQTJM010000143.1:0-4887 GCA_052387115.1 Gammaproteobacteria bacterium
GACCTCCAGCGAGCTCTGGCGATGCAGTCCATCTCGCGCCGCTTCGGCTTGCTCCGTTTCAGCCTCCGCGAGGCGCACGCTATAGGTATCGCGAAAGCCGGTGAAGAGCGGGATCCGCAGGTTGACGGCGATGCTGTAGCTGTTCGAGGTCACCCGCTCATCGTCGAGAAACCCCGTGCGGCCGCCATTCACGGCGAGCTCTAAGGTCGGTAGTCCCGCCGCCTTTGCTGTCTGCACCCCGGCGCGAGCGGCGCGTACCTCAGCCTCGGCCGCCACGAGATCGGGCCTCATCGATTTGGCTTGATCGAGGATGAGATCCAGCGATTCGGTGATCTTTGCAACCGGCGGTTGAACGGGCCAGGGCAGCAGGTTCACCCGCGTAGTGACCGGCATCCCCAGCGCTACCGCGAGCTGGCCCCGTGCCTTGGAAAGCTCCCCTTGGGCGCGCTGCACGGTCAGGCGCGCTTGACCCGCGGCGGTCTCGGCGCGGTAGACATCACCGATGGTGGCCAGGCCCGCCTGGCGCCGAATACTTGCCGCACTCAGGCTGGCGTTGGCGCTCTTCAATGCCTCTTCGTTGGCCGACACGAGCCGCTCCACGCCCAGCACTTGGTAGTAGGTCTGCTCGACCAGCAGCACCACATCCTGCAACACGCGATTCTGTTGGAGATTGGACGCCAGCAGCCGGTAGCGCGCGGCTTCCACCTCTCCTTCGCGGGCGCCGAAGTCGAAGAGGACATAGGCCAGGCTCACCGAAGGGCCGTAGCGTGTCTGCTCGGGAATGGACGCACCGGCGCTGGAGAGCGACCTGCTATGTGTGAGGTTGGCGAGCCCGTTGAGTTGCGGCCAGTACAGCGAGCGCGCGATCCCGAGCTCCGCGGCTTGAGCGCGTGCCACGGCCCACGCCTCTCGGGTGTCCGGGTTATTCATAAGGGCGAGGTCGGTGATCTGCGCGAGAGAGAGAGGGCCTGAGATCTCCGCGCCGCTGCCGAGCCTCGGCTCAGGTACCTTCGGAAGCGGCTCGCGGGCCTGCCAGGGGAGCTCGGGTGCCGGTGCGGTCTCGGTCTCGGTGTCGAACGGATCGGCCACACGCAAGCGGTCAAAAAAACCTCCCGCCATTGCCGGCCCCATGACCCCCAACAGGACATACGGCACGGCAAGCCTGAGGAGCGCGAGTAATCGCGACCGCCACACGCTGCTTACGGTCCGGCTCGTCATCGGTTCTTACCGGTGCTCAAGACCCGAGTGGCTCAAACCACGCGGGAGGGTGAGGAGCGCTTCAAGCCCGCCGCCATGGGCGTTGTTCAAGGCGAGCTCGAGGGCGCGACTGCCGAGCGCTCGGCGCACCCAGTCTTCGAATCTCGCCAGCCCGGAATGTTGTTGTCCGCCGGCCCTGGTGCCTTGTGCTGCCGCCGGATCGAGCGCAGCAAACCACCGGCGGGTGTTGAGGATGGCGACGACTTTCCCGCGCTCGGCGGGCGCCAGCGTGTCGAGCAGACTCACGATGTCGGCGATCCGCTGGGCCGCCTGGGCCGCGTCGGTGTGCGCAAAGACCCTGTCCACCTCCCAGGAATGGATCGCCGCGCCGACCCCCCCCGCCACCAGGAGGCCCAGCACCTGGATCAGGATCATCCTGCCGAACAGAGACTTGGGAAGCACTATCTAACTACGTCTACTCTAGCGGAGAGCACGTATCCCTCCCCGCGTACGGTCTGGATGATGGCAGGCTCCCGCGGGTCGTCGCGTAGCCGCTGGCGCAGCCGGCTCACCTGGGCGTCTATGCTGCGTTCGAAGGGATCGGTTTCTCGCCCCTTCGTCAGCTCCATGATCTGGTCGCGACTCAAAACACGATTAGAGTGATTGAGTAGTATCCGCAGCAACCGGTATTCGGCGCCGCCCAGTGGAACGACGACGCCGTCGGCGGAGGTCAACAGGCGCAGGGCGGGATCCAAGGTCCAACTGGCGAACCGGATCAATCGTGCGTCTTCCGGCTGTAGGTTGCGGGGCAGGCTCCGGGACCGGCGCAGTACGCTCTTCACGCGCGCCAAGAGCTCACGCGGATTGAAGGGCTTGGGCAAGTAATCGTCGGCGCCCATTTCCAGGCCGATGATGCGGTCTATCTCCTCGCCACGCGCGGTCAACATGATCACCGGCGTGTCCATCCGTGCTCGGATCTCGCGACACAGCGCGAGCCCATCCTCGCCGGGCAACATGAGGTCGAGCACGACGAGGTCCACATGGCTCGATTCAAGGGCAGCCCACATCGCTTTTCCGTTGGGCACCGCATTGGCACGATAGCCGTTCTGCTCCAGATAATCGCACAAGAGCGTCCGGATCTCGCGATCATCGTCAACGACGAGAACGCTGTCTTTCGTCACGGTGTGTTTATATCGCATGCCAGGGCGGTATGCGAGTGCTGTTCGTCACCTAGTGTAAGCCCGACGGGGTTGGTCACCTTACGTTACAAAAAAACGCGAGGCATGAGGGCCGCAATACCGGGTGACGGCGAAGCGCCTGCGTAGCGCGAGCCACGCCGTTAGCGGATTATCCTAAGGTTGCCCGGCACGTCGCCAGCCGAAGGCGGCGATGGCGACTTTGGCGACATGCGCACCCAAGCTGGGCGATGACCCTGGCGGGATTGGCACGAACGACGGGACCAGCACCCGCCGCCCATTCACCTTGATCGCCCTCGAAGCGCGGGTCACCTAGCCAGCCCAGGGCCTCACCGGCCGCAAGGCGGGCCCGCAGGTGGACCTCGGGATCGCCCATCTCGCGAAGGAGGGCCCCCTGCACCTTGGACACGCCGCGCAAGTGCTCCCCGAGGTCCAGGCTGTCCAGCAATCGGCGCCATTCCGCCTCCAGGAAGGAGTAGGGAGAGGGGTAGCCACGGTATTCGGCGAGCGAGACGAAGATCGGCAAGCGGGCATCACCACCATCCAAGCGCTGCCGTGCTGCCTCGAAGGCCAGCTTACAAAGTGCGGTCGTCTTGCCGGATCCGGGTGCACCGAGCACGACCAGGGCGTCGTGAAGGCGCGTGGCCTCGTGGATGTCGTCCAAAGGGGTACGCCGGACCTGCCGTTGCGCGCCTTCCCCCACGGGATCGAGCAAGGCGAACTCGGGCGGGACGTCTTCCCAGCCCGGTGGATGCTCCCTCCACGCCAGGGTGCCCGAGAGCGGCACGAATTGGGCGCCCAATCGATGGAAACGCGGGTTCACGAGCAGGGCCGTGAGATAAGCCTGTGCATGTCCCTGGCGTGCGGCGACCGGCGACAGAGCCTCGGCCGCTTCCTTGGAGAGGACGATGGTCGGGCCTCCCCCACCCGCGACCCTCAGCCGGTCCCCAGCCTGCTCGTAACAGACGGCCGCTCGCCCGGAACCGAGCGCGTCCATGAGCCGCCCCATGACCTCTTCGAGCTGCGCCCCGTCGAAGCCGTTGATGACGATGATCTGATCGCGGCCGATGACCGTCCCGGCCGTGACCGTGTCACGGAAGAAGGCCCCGCCCGCTGGCTCTACCGATCCCGATATCTCGTTCATCATGAACAGGCCTCAAAACTGGCATTTCCACCCAACAGTCAGTGACCGGCTCGCGTGCTCGTCGGTTCACTTCCCTCCACGCACGCTCCAGGTTCGCACAGGCGAGTGGGCCTGCGGGTAGCATAGCGTATCGGGATCGCGTCTACTGGGCCAAGCTACGGACGGTCATCCTCTTCTGTGATCGAATGAGACAGCCCCAAGCCCTGCCAGAATGACGCATACCGTGCCATGTCCAGGTGATCGCGTGCCTGGACACGGCGGCCGTAGACAGTTTGGTATATTATTGCGACGAATGCACGTCATAGCAAAGCCTGCGCTCGTCGAGTTTTGGAAAGAGCATCCCGATGCAGAGAACCCACTTCGGGCATGGTATCGGGTCATGGAGACCGAGGTGTTTGCCGATTTCAATGATCTGCGGAAAACGTTTGCGAGCGCGGATTACGTGGGTGGTCTGACGGTATTCAACATCCGGGGCAATAAGTACCGCTTGATGGCCTCTATTCACTACAACCGGCGCAAGGTTTATATCCGTGCGGTTCTCACTCATGCACAGTATGACCGTGGCATCTGGAAACGGAGGAAATGATGAGTTATCCAATCAAGAGGGTTCCCGAACCGCAGGCTATCCTCAGGGCGTGGACACCATTCAAGGAGCTGGTCGGCGTAACCTCTGTTCGCACCGAAGCTGATTATGCGCAGGCCTGTGCGACGATTGACGTGCTGATCGATGAAATTGGCGACAATGAGAATCACCCCCTGGCCGAGGTGCTGCATTATCTGGGTGAACAAGTACAAGAATATGAGGACGAGCACGTTCAGATCCCGGAAGCCGAGCCGCGCGAGGTGTTGCGTTTGCTGATGGAGCAGCACGGGCTGAAGCACGAAGATCTCCCAGACTGCGCACCCCCAAGTCGAATCTCGGATATCTTGAACGGCCGGTGCGCCATCAGCAAGGAAATCGCAAAGCGCCTGGGCCGACGCTTCCAGGTGCATGCTGACGTATTCTTGTGATCCAGCCTGATATCCCATCGTGCGGGATAGACTTCGTCGAATCATGACCATGCAAGCACTTATCAGCGGGCCTTCGAGCGGTAGCGTTTGGTCGGATCTTGCGGAAGCGACGGATCAATCGACGACGAGCCCAGGTTCCCCGCTCATGTCCATGGGGTGGCGCACCCGCCGTGATGGAACCGATCGAGCTTAGCCTGTTCGCCAGTCGGCTCCAGGCGATCTGCGAGGAGATGGGCACGGCGTTGAGACGTACGGCCTTCTCGCCGAACATCCGTGATCGGCTGGATTTCTCCTGTGCGGTGTTCGACGCGAAGGGCCGGCTGTCGGCCCAGGCTGCGC
>JBQTJM010000144.1:0-60004 GCA_052387115.1 Gammaproteobacteria bacterium
GCACGGAGGGTTTCATCACCAGCAAGGGCCGCCGGCTCTTGACCCGCTATGCCTATTGAGCCAGGATCCGCGGCGCCCCGGGGCGCCGCGTGCTCAGGGGCAGGACGGCGGCGCGGGGCATGACGTCACCGCCTCGAAGATCCCGGCGGAGGTCTCCTGGAGGGTGGTCACGGTAGAAAATCCCCCGATCCCCTGGCGGAATAAAGCCAGAAGAACCGGTTGTCTGCCCGCCCTGTGAATGAATCAACAGGTTCGTTCTCCTCGACGTTTGATTAGCCGTTTCGGGATGGCAAGGCACGCCGTTTCGTCGACGTGCTATCCCATCGCTCTGACACTCGCCGCCCTTCTCCTCGGGGCTTGCTCGGCGCCCGAGGCGCCTGCGCCCGAGCGCCCGGCGCTGCGCTTTGCGCACAACCTATGGCCGGGATACTTTCCGATCACCTTGGCCCGGCCCAGGCCATCGCCGGCGCTTTGAGCGTCGACAAGAAATTCGGTGCGGACTCGCAACGATAAGTGCGCCGAGCCCGGGTCCGCGTGCGCACCGCAAACGGCGCGGTGCACACCCCATGACTAATCCGCAACGGTCCGCGTGCAGACTTCACCGTGATTCCGCACGGACGTGGACTGTATGAGCCGACAGAGAAAGAACCGAACTGCAATCAAGTACAGGATAACGGGCTAGCCTCCGCCGGGTCCCGCATTCCGCGCACCCTCCCTGGCGCGCGCCACGGGCCAGTTGTCGCTGTTCAAAATCGTTCCAGACGATTTTGTCGGGCCGGAGCCTACCCCGCACTACCATACGGGGCCTGCATCCGGCTACGGCACGTTGCCCACTTGCTCGCAGTTAGCGGCCGTATCGCCGGTGCCTGGCGAACCGCCGTCGCAGCGGTCGAAACCCAGCTCGCCGTTCAATTGATCAGTACCGCCGTCGCCGAACAACCGATCGTTGCCAGGGCCGCCGAATAGGCGATCGTTACCAAGCCCGCCGCAGATAACGTCGTTGCCTCCCAGACCCCGGATCACATCATTGCCACCCGCGCCCTGGATCACGTCCGGGCCGGAGGTGCCATTGATCGTTCAAGACCGGACAATTTGCTTACAGTTGAAACCGTTTCGGTTACAGGTGTAACCGAAACGGTGCGGAGCAAATAAATGGGTAAATAAATGGGCCAAGCTGGCGTTTATCGATCACGACCCCAACCGCCCTTGTCCCGGTACGGGCGCATCGTTCGTGGGCTCCTACAGCCTCGGCATGCCACGCGGCTTCGCCTCACGCCGTTGCCCGGTCATACGCTGTATCCGCGCATAGAAGCTTTCATTGCCCAGGGGCTGGCTCTGGTTGATCGCCATGCGGATGTCGCCGATGGCTTCCGCGTCCAATGGGGGACGGAATAGCGACCGATAGGCAGCCCGCTGTGCTGTGTCAGTCGCCCCGAGACCGAGGTAGAGCGGGTGCGGTGGAGAAGGGTGTCGGCCTGTCCGAGCGCGTTGGCATGATAGCTCGGTAATGCGCCGGCTCGCAGCGCCCGTGCATTAGCTGCGCCCCGATCTCCCGATCCTGCTGATGAGTGGTTTTAGCGGACCATGGTTAATGCAGGAGGCGCAGCAGGTGGGATCAGCACCGTGCTGAAAAACCCCTGCAATCGCGCGAGATCGCCGAGGCCATCGCGCAAACATTGGAACAGCCGCGCCGCCTAAACGCATCAGCCGCGCGCTTGGAAGTTGTTCCTCCGGATCATGTAAACCCGAAATGCGGTCGCGGGCGCCCCCCGCATCCCCGACTCGGTCATTCTATCTGCTTCAAATGGCTGAATCCCGAACCTACCTCCAATCGATCCGCGAGCCCCTGAGCCGATCATTTGCACTCATCGTCTCCGCTACTCCGTTACAACTGTAACCGAAACGGTTGCAATTGTACGCAAATTGTCCGGGTTTGAAATCATCCGGTAAGGCGCACCGCCTACCGTATCCCCCCGATTGAAGCATGCGCATCGCGTAACCGGCGCAGACCCCAATCGGAACCGTCGTGATCAATCGCGGTGCTGCGGGGGCGCGGCGACGGCTCCTTTCAGCAGCTGCTTCCGATTCAAGCTGCAGGACGCCGTCGTCCAATCGCTGGCGGTCGGCGACTTCAACGGCGACGGCCGGGACGACCTGGCGGCCACCAGCTTCTCGCAGGTGCACGTGCGCCTCGGCAACGGGAACGGCACCTTCGCGGGTGGCGTCGGGGAACGGCGATGGCAGTTTCCGCGACGGCGGCGAGGTCGCGGTCGGCGATTTTCCCATCACGCTGGCGCTCGGCGACTTCGACGCGGACGGCAAGGGGGACCTCGCGGTCGGCAACCTCAAGGGCGCCACGGTAAGCCTGCGGCTGGGGTCCGGCGCCGCGCCGCTCGGGGGGAACCTGCTCATAAACGGCGGGTTCGAGCAGGGGCTGGCCGCTCGCCTGCCCACCCAGTCGCCCGCGATCCCGGGATGGACCACCAGCGGCGGGATGACGTTCGTCCGCTACGGGGTGGTTCCGCACTTCGGGTTTCCCTCCCATCTCGATTCGCCGCGCTACACCACGGGCGGGCTCAACTTCCTCTGGGGCGGCGACAGTTTCGCCCTCGGCGGCGTCACGACGGCGTCCCAGACCGTGGACGTGTCCGGCTCGGCCGAGCCGATCGACGCCGGGAACGCAACCGCCAACCTGTCCGCCTACCTCGGCGGCGCGCTGTTCTACCCGGACCACATGAGCGCCACCGCGGAGTTCCTGAGCGCGACCGACGCGACCCTGGGGGCGCTCCAGATCGGCCCCGTGACGAACGAGGACCGCAAGAACCTCACGACCCTGCTGCACCGGGCGGACAGCGCGCCCGTGCCGATCGGCACCCGCCGGGTCCGCGTGACGTTGACCTCGACCGACGCGGACACGATCTCGTCGGCGACGGCCGACAACGTCAAGCTCACGCTCGACACCGGTCCGTCCGATCCTTCGCCCCCACCGCCGCCACCACCGCCCCCACCGCCGGGCACCTGCAACGGCTTGCCCGTCACGATCCAGGGCACCGACGACGGCGAGACCCTCATCGGGACCTCCGGCAACGGCGTCATCGACGGACGGGGTGGCAACGACGTGCTCCGCGGCCTCGGCGGCAACGACGTGCTCTGCGGCGGTGACGGCCGAGATCGGCTCTTCGGCGGCCCGGGCCGCGACCGGCTGTTCGGCGGCGCAGGCCGCGACGAGCTCCTCGGCGACAACGGGGGCGATGCGCTGAACGGAGGCACGGGTCGAGACCGGTGTGACGGAGGCGCGGGCACCGACACCGCCCGGCGCTGCGAGGTCCGGGGGCGGGTTCCCTGATCCATGGCCGGACCTGAGCGTTTGTGAAGAAATCGTCAGCGCGAGCCGGAGCGCAGTCGATTGATTCGTTGTGAAACCGCGTTGCCTATCCTATTCTTAGGCGCCGCTCTGCGGTACACGGCTTCGCGCGCATTGTCTGGCATTTCGGTCGGTACGGCACGGGATCCTCTCTCGCTACAGGCACGAGCAACCATGAGCCCAAACCCCGACGCGCAGCCCCGAGCGCCGAGCCCTGCAACCGAGACCGCCCCCTTCGAGGTCTTCTGCTCCCGCCACTTCACGGGCTGGCTCGCCGGTGAGCGCCTGAGCCTCGCCTTCACCACCTATCAGGCGGGAAAGCTCTTTTTGATCGGGCTCACTCCCGTCGCCAGGCTGTCCATTTTCAACCGTACGCTCAGCCGCTGCATGGGGCTCTGGGGCGATGGCCAGACGCTCTACCTCAGCACGCTGTTTCAGCTCTGGCGCTTCGACCTTGGATGAGGCGTTGCTCGCCAAGGGAGCCGAGGCCCGCACCGGGATCCTGGTCATCGATCTGCGGACGGGCGATGTGCCGCACTGGCTGCGCATCACCGGCGTGATCGCGGAGCTCTATGATGTGGTAGCGCTGTCCGGGGTGGTGCGGCCGATGGCGCTCGGGTTCCGCACGGAGGAGGTGCAGCGGATGATCACGGTGGGACCGTTCGCGGGCTGTTAGCATGTCCCAACGGCCCCGGCCCCTCGGCACTTTGGCGTTTGGAGCGATCGGTCATCCGAGGCAAGCCGGCCCGCGTGGCGGCTCAACACCCACTCGGCGGGCACCGACACCGCCCGTCGCTGTGAGGTCCGGATCCCGAGAGCAATAGATTGATTCCCAAGCTCTAAGGGCATCGCGGACCGTGGACCTGCACCTTGATGTCCGCTGGCGGCTCGGAGGCAGCGATGCCAAGGACATCGAGCCCGTGCTCTTCGAGTTGCTGGAGGCCATCGAGCAGGGCGGATCGATTCGGGTCGCAGCGACCCGCTGCCGGGTGTCCTACCGCTACGCATGGGGACTCGTACAGCAGTGGGGGCGTCTCTTGGGCGGGCCGCTGTGCGTGCTCGAACGCGGCCGGGGGGCGCGCCTCACGGCCCTGGGGGAGGGCCTCCTGTGGGGCCGGCGGCGCATCACGGCGAGCCTCTCGCCCACGCTCGAGGGCCTGGCCTCGAACCTCTGCGCCGAGCTGCGTGCCGCCACGGCCCTGCCGGCCGATCCGCCGCTCCGGATCTTCGCGAGTCATGGGCTCGCCATCTCCGCCCTACGCGATCTCATGCGCGCCCGCGGCGGGGTCGTCTTGGACCTCCAGTTCCGCGGGAGCCTGGAGAGCCTGCGCCTGCTGCACACCGGGCGCTGTGATGTGGCCGGATTCCACATCGCCGACGGCCCACTGGGACAGCGCCTGGCGCCGCGTTATCGGCGCTGGTTGCGCCCCGAGGCCCAGGTCCTGATCCACGTCGTGCACCGCCAACAGGGCCTCATCACCGCCCGGCATCCCGTGCGGCCCATCCGCTCGCTGCGCGATCTCGCCGCGGGCCCGCTGCGTTTCGTGAACCGCCAGGCCGGATCGGGGACACGCCTGCTCTTCGACGCCCTCATCGAAGAGGCCGGCGTGCGGCCCGAGGAGATCCAGGGCTACCACACCGAGGAGTTCACCCACCTGGCCGTTGGGGCGCTCATCGCGAGCGGCGCGGCCGACTGCGGTTTCGGGATCCAGGCCGCCGCACACCAGTTCGGCCTGCCCTTCCTCCCCGTGACCCGCGAACGCTATTTCTTCGCGCTAGCCCGCGACACCCTGGCGAGCCCCGCGGTCGCCGAGCTCATCGCGCTGTTGAAATCCCAGCTGTTCCGGGAACATGCCGCGGGCCTGCCGGGGTATGACGCGCGGGAGTCCGGGAGCCTCCTGCCGGTCGAATCACTGGTCAGGGCCGACTAGCAGCAGTCAGTCACTTCCGGCAGATGCGTCCTGCCGGCAGAGCCTGCCCCGGCATGCTGCGTCGCGACCGAGGACGTCGCCTATCTGCTCGGCGGCATGGGCATCGAGACCGGCCGCTTCATCAGCGCGGCACTCGGACGCGACCACCGCAGTCGGGTCGGCCAGGCGGCCGGCGGGCCTCCGGTACCGGCGTGCTAGAGTATCTCCTGTCATCACCAGAGGTCGCGCAATGAATCTCATCAGCAAGTGCTATAGAGCGGCATTGGTCGGGCTCGGCATCGGTATGGGGACGTCCCCGGCGATCGCCGACACGCCGCCGCGTGTGCAGATCAAGACCAGCATGGGCGACATCGTGGTCGCTCTGTATCCCGACAAGTCGCCCAAGACCGTCACCAACTTCCTGCAATACGTCAACGAGGGTTTCTACACCGGTACCATCTTTCATCGGGTCATCGACGGTTTCATGATCCAAGGCGGTGGTTTCACAGCCGATTTCGTGCAGAAACAGACCCATGCCGCGATCGAGAACGAGGCCGGCAACGGTGTGAAAAACACCCGCGGCACGCTCGCCATGGCGCGCACCGGGGATCCCCACTCGGCCACCTCGCAGTTCTTCATCAATGTGGCTGACAACGCCTCCCTCGATCACACCGCGCCCACGCAGAGCGGCTTCGGCTACTGCGTCTTCGGCGAGGTCGTCGAGGGCATAGACGTGGTCGACCAGATCCGGAAGGTGCCCACCAAGAGCCGTGGCCCTCACCAAGACGTGCCCCTCACCTCCATCGTGATCGAGAGCGCAACAGCGCTCACCAATGAGCCGGCAGCCGCCAAAGCCCCACCGGCCACCCAGGCACCGTAAGCACTCTCGGGGTCGACCCTGCCGAGGGCACGATCCCATGCCAATTGGGGCACCCCCAGGCGCTGGAACAAGGGTTCGTAATGTGCTACTATATACCGAGGCGTCAGTCGGGCATCTGGTGATTTACCTCGTGGACATAGCGTGCGTCGGTTGCCGCTCCCTACCTGAAATCCTCGCCCTATACCCTGCGCCCAAGCTGGAGCCGCCAACTATGCGGCGGTCACTCCAAACATTGATACAACCGAAGATCGGTTTACTTGATTCATCCGCATTTCGAGCGGATAGGGAGCTATTAGCAATGCCTACGAAAATCTATGTCGGAAATCTGTCGCCGCGGGTAACCCAAGAGGAGATCCGCAAGCTGTTCGAGCAGCATGGTGAGGTCGACACCGTCGATCTCCTCACCGATCGGTACTCCGGTGAATCCCGTGGCTTTGGATTCGTTACCATGGACAATAACGGCGCGAGAGCGGCGATCACGGCACTCGACAAGACGCTGATGGATGGGCGCAACATCAAGGTCAATGAAGCGAAACCGCGCGAAGCGGGGGGTGGGTATCAGCAACGCGGCGGTGGCGGTAAAGGCGGGGGGTGGCGCGGTAATTATTAGGTGGCCATGGCCAGTGGTCTCCCTGCCCGTCGTGTCGCTTCATTTCGAAGTGCGCCCGCTGCTGTCGCCACAAAGCGATGGGAAAAGAAAGTTGAAAGGGAAAAAAAACGCCTATGATGACAGATGAAACCGGCCCCGCGTTCTCCCCCAATAGCGAGCTCAACCAGACCTGCGGCTCTTGTGGTTGCGTGTTCCGCGTCGAGCTCGAGAGGCCGAGGTCTCATAAGGATACTCAGGAGTATTGCTGCCCGGAATGCAGGCACCACGTATGCATCGCCAAGACGTCTACTCGACCCAGGGTGACTTTAATCTCAAGACGGACCGACGGGCGGCAATCAGACTTCTAGGGGGACTTGTAGGGATGCATGACCTTCCACGGATACCGCCGTTCTGAGGCGATGTCGGTGCCTGGTGTGCCTCCCGGCCGCTCGCCAGACTAGGATCGGGTTACGAACCCCTCCATCCGGGTGGCGTTGGGGTTTCCTAGAGTTACCAGGCGCGTGCTAGCCCGGGTCTCGTTGCAGCAGACCGGCCAGCCGTCTCTGGAGAAAGCGTCGCTCAGGCTCCTGCCGCGCGAGGCCGAGGGCGCGTTCGTAGGAGGCCCGCGCTTCCGCCGTTCGCCCCAGCCGCCGGCAAAGGTCCGCCCGTGCCGAGTGCGCCAGGTGGTAATCCGCTAGATCGCCGCGCGCCAGGATGGCATCGATCAGGATGAGGCCGGCCGGCGGCCCGTCGCGCATCGCCACCGCCGCGGCGCGGTTCAACTCGACCACCGGCGACGGGTCGGCCCGCACCAGCACGTCATACAGCCCAACGATCCGGGCCCAGTTCGTCGCCGCCGGGTCGGGCGCGTTGGCATGCACCGCTGCAATCGCGGACTGCAGCGTGTATGGACCGAAGCGGCGCGACGACAGTGCCTCTTGCGCAAGTGCCGACCCCTGCGCGATCTGCTCGCGGTTCCATAGCGAACGGTCCTGCTCGTCCAGCAGCACCAGATCGCCGCTCGGCGACGTGCGCGCGGTGCGTCGCGATTCCTGCAGCAGCATCAGCGCCAGCAGTCCCATCGCCTCGGGTTCTTTCGGCAGCAACTCGACCAGCAGGCTTCCCAGGCGGATCGCCTCGCCCGACACATCGTGCCGCGTCAGCGCGGCACCGGAGGATGCGGAGTAGCCCTCATTGAACACCAGGTAGATCACACGCAGCACGGCATCCAGCCGCTCGGGCAGCTCGGCCGTGGTGGGCACCTGGTAGGGAATGCGCGCGTCGCGGATCTTCGCCTTGGCCCGCACGATGCGCTGGGCCAGCGTGGGCGCAGCCGTGAGGAACGCGTGCGCGATCTCTTCGGTCGTGAGCCCGCAAACCTCGCGCAGCGTGAGCGCCACCTGCGCGGCCGGCGGCAGCGCGGGATGGCAGCAGGTGAAAATCAGGCGCAGGCGGTCGTCCTCGATGGCCTCGTCGTCCCGCTCTATGCGGTCGATGGTCTCGGCTGCGGGTTCCGCAGGGGCGGCGTCGTGACGATCATGGCCCTCGTCGTCCCGATCCGCAGCATCACCGGGCTCGACGACCTCCGGCAGCGGCGAAGCGAACCGGGCTCGTCGTCGGATGCCGTCGATGGCCTTGAAGCGACCGGTCGACACGAGCCATGCGCGCGGATTGGCGGGCACACCATCGCGTGGCCATTGCTCCAGCGCGGCGCGAAAGGCGTCGTGCAACGCCTCTTCGGCGAGGTCGAAATCGCCGAGCAGGCGAACCAGGGTGGCGAAGACGCGGCGCGAGTCTGAGCGGTAGACGGCATCCACCGTCTCGCGCACTCCGTCGGCGGCATGTTTTGTCACTGATGCTTCGCGTGCGGCGCGTTCGGTCCAGCGCGTGTATGGCATCACCAAAGGATACCATCGCTTCAAGATGGCGAAGGACTTTCGTCCCGACATCCGCGAGGCGGGCTTCCCCTATGCGCGTGATGAGGTGAAAATCGCCGAGGAGGCCCTCTCGATGGGATCTTATCCGGGTCCCGCGAGCTCGCGCTGTGGTCGGCTGCGCCCAGCCAACAGCACCAGGGTTCCGCGCGGCTCTTCAGCGCTTCACCGCAAACCCATCGCCGCTTGTCTCCGGAGCTCCCCGGTGGGATACTCCGGGCGCCTTGGCCCAACTCACGCGCGGCAGCCGACGCTGTGGATCGCCGTCGCTTTTCCGACCCCTCTTGTAGATGATAAACCATGCTTGACGTGACCATCGACAACGAAATCATCAGGATCGGAGAGCGGTTTGCCGTCTCCTTCCAGCGCACGCTTCGCATTCCTGACGACGGCCGCGCTTACCCGCTGCCGCCCGGGCTCGGCAGGTTCCCGGTTTTGCAGGTGGAGAATTTTCTCGACCACGTGCCACCCTTGTGGCGCGAGCAAGGCGGGGTATTCATTCCCATGTACCAACGGGAGGCGTTGTGGCTCGGATTCCACGCGGCATCCTGGAAACCGAACGCGGTGAAGATCGCGGTCGGCGGGATCAACGCGATCTCCGGCGAGCCTTCCGATGAGACGCTTCATTCCGATCCCCAAGACTATCTCATCTGCCCTGACCAGCCTTGGCTCGACGGCCTCCACACCGGGCAGGCCTCGGTCCGGCAGTTCGTTGCCATGCCGCTGGGACTCGGCTACACGATCGAGGCCTCAATGACGGGAGCGGAAACCTTGGGCGGCATCCAAATCACCGTCTTCGAGCCAAAGCCAGGTAAATTCCCCGATGAGCCTCCGGTCACGCCCGACACCGGTCCCGTCCGCGCCGCCATGCCAAGGCCGGGCGGGGTCGCACCGATGGGGCTTGGTGCCGGGGGCATGATGAAACAAAAGATCTACTCCGACCCGTATGGCATCGACGCCTGGGACCAGGACAATTATGGGCGGATCTTCGTCCACGTCATCAACAGCGCGGAGTTTTTCGCGATCACCGGGCACGAGCCGCTGCCGACGCCCATCGATGCTAAGACCTATACTGAGCACGGGCTACCTTGGTTCGACCTTTACGACGAAGCCAAGAGCGATATCGCGCCAACTGAACGGCTCGCCCGGGTCAAGACGGTTTCCGCACGAGACGTTGAGCGAGGAGAGACTGCCCGAACCGATACCTCGGTTGAGGTGCCTGAATCACAGATCGAGAGATTGCGCAATAACGACTCCACCAGCACGAAGGACCATCAGCCTTCCTCGCCCGATGCAGCGCAGTATTCCCTCGAGGGTGAATGAGGCTGTCATCATCCACTGCCGAAAGCTCGGCTTTTTAATGTAAGGAGATAACCATGACCGAATATTTAAGAGTATGTCAAGACAGGCTTCTGCCGAGGGATCTGGTGCGGCCGCAACGGACCATGCGTATGGGAGAGGGAACGAGTCGGGCGATCATCGTCCCCCTCAAACGTTGGATCAACGGGTCGAAGCTCCATGTGCGATTTATGGGAGGAACCCCCGCCCAGCAGGCGCTCGCCGAAGAGCAAGCGCGGTGGTGGACTCAGCACGCAAATCTGACGTTGGTGTTCGACAACACCCCGAACGCGGAGATTCGCGTCACATTCGATAGCAGCGATGGGGCGTGGTCATTTGTTGGCACCGATGCCAGCTCGATTCCAACTAATCAGCCGACAATGAACCTCGGCTTCCTCGATGGCGGCACGGCGGCTCACGAATTCGGCCACGCGATCGGCCTTGCGCACGAGCACCAAAATCCGGCAGGAGGTATCGAATGGAATGAAGAGGTGGTCCTCCGCGACTTGAGCGGCCCACCCAATTCCTGGAGTCCAGAGCAAATCAGGCACAACGTCCTCGAAAAGTATAGAGCCGATCAAATCCGAGGGACGGACTTCGATCGCGACTCGATCATGCTTTACTTCTTTCCCGACACCTGGGTCAAGAGCGGCGAAGGTACTAAGGAGAACGACGTGCTGTCGAACCTGGACAAGGAGTTTATCGCCAGCGCCCACGCGTATCCGCGCGTCGCGGTTCAGGCGGTGGAGCTAGGCGTCAATGCGGCACCCGCGCCAGCGAAGATCGGCGTACCCGGTGAGGAAGACCTTTTCAAGTTCACCGTGACCTCCGGCGGTCGCCATACTATCGAGACCGGCGGCCAGACCGACGTTGTGATGAAGCTGTTCGGCCCTAACAGCCAAACCAGCTTGATCGCCGAGGATGACGACGGCGGCGTCGGACTAAATGCGAGAATCGTTGCCGACATAATCCCAGGCCAATATTTCGTCCCAATCCGGCATTTTAATAAGGCTCGCGGCACCGGTTCGTACAGCATCAGAGTGAGCCGATAGCTTCCAGATCTCGATACCACGCCGGCCGCCGGTCGGACAGGAGGTCGTTCCACGGTGTGATGCGCTTGTTGCGGGCCTCGGCGAGATCGATGTCGGTGATGTAAACCTCTTCGCGCTGGGAAGGCGCGCGGTGGATCAAGCGCCCGCCGGGTGCGACCACCTGGCTCTTGCCCGTGAAGCAGAGCTCGCCGTGGGGCCGTTGGTCGCGCCCGAAGCGATTGGCGGTGATGGCGTAGACCCGGTTCTCGAGACAGCGGGTCAGCATCGCTTGCTGACAGAAACCCAGGACCAGATTGGAAGGGTGGCAGAGCAACTCGGCGTTTTGGATCGCGAGCACCCGGGCGACCTCCGGGAAGGCCCAGTCGAAGCAAACCATGAGACCGATCCGCGCGCCTCGCACCTCCTGGACCGAGAGCGGGCAATCGCCGGGATCGAAGTAGCGCTTTTCCTCGGCGAAGAGGTGGAGCTTGCGGTACACATGCTCGACGCCCTTCGGACCCATCAGGAGCGCGCTGTTGTAGACGCGCTCGCCGGACCGCTCGCAGAACCCCGTAACCAGATGAAGATCCCGTTTCAGGCAAAGCGCGGTCAGCGACTCCACGGTCTCGGAGCTGGCGGGGTCTTCGGCCAAGGCCAGGGCCTCTTCGCGATCCCGGAAGTGATACCCCGTGAACGCCAGCTCGGGGAGCACGATGAGATCGGCCTCGGCGTCGGCGAGGGCGGCGAGGACCTTGGCGACATTGCGCCGGGGCTCTGCGAACAAGGGGCGGAACTGGTAGTAGCCGACGCGCATCGTAGCGGGTGCTGCCGGGATGCCTTTCGAGCGCGCTACTTTTTCTTCTTCGGCCGCTCCCAGCCGGCAATGGTCCTCTGGCGTGCCCGGCCGACGGTGAGCTGTCCGGCCGGTGCGTCCTGCGTCAGGGTCGTGCCGGCGCCGATCGTGGCCCCGTCCCCGACCTTGACCGGGGCGATGAGCTGGGTATCGGAGCCGATGAAGACCCCCTCGCCGATGAGGGTCTTGTACTTGTTCGCGCCGTCGTAGTTGCAGGTGATGGTGCCGGCCCCGATGTTGGTATCGCGGCCGATCTCGGCGTCCCCGACATAGCTCAGGTGGTTGATCTTGGTGCCGGACCGGACCAAGGACTTCTTGACCTCGACGAAGTTGCCGATGTGCACCGCCTCCGCCAGCCGGGTCTCGGGTCGGAGGCGCGAAAACGGACCGACGCGCGCCCCCCGGCCGATCTCCGCGCCCTCGATCACGCAGTTCGGGAGGACCACCGCATCGTCGCCGATATCGGCGTCCCGGAGGTAGTTGTTGGGGCCGATGCTCACGCGATCGCCCAGGCGCACGCGGCCCTCCAGGACCACGTTGACATCGATGACCACGTCTTGCCCCGCTTCCAGCTCCCCACGGAGATCGAAGCGCGTCGGATCGAGCAAGGTGACGCCGTCGCGCATCAAGGCGTCAGCCCGGCGCCGCTGATAGTGACGTTCCAGCTCCGAGAGCTGGACCCGATCGTTGACGCCCATGACCTCGAAAACACAGCTTGGGCTGACGGGCTCGACCGCGACCCCATCTGCAACCGCCATCGCGATCACGTCGGTCAGGTAAAACTCGCCCTGCACATTCCGATTCTCGAGGCGCGCGACCCACGGTTTCAGGAGCGCGGCCGACACCGCCATCATTCCGGTATTGACCTCGCGGATCGCCCGCTCCGCCGGACTCGCGTCCCGGTCTTCGACGATCCGTTGCACATGAGCGTCCGCATCCCGGACGATGCGCCCGTAGCCCGAGGGGTCCGGAAGCTCGACCGTCAACAAAGACAGGCGCCCGCCCCCGGATCCCTTGACCAGGCGGTCGAGGGTTTCCGGGGTGATGAGCGGGACATCGCCGTAGAGGACGAGGACCGTGTCGCCCATCCCGATGAACGGCAGGACCTGGGCCACCGCATGGCCGGTCCCGAGTTGCCGGTCCTGCTCGACCCATCTCACGTCGAGGTGGGGTAAGGCGTCGCGGACCTGCTCGCCGCCGTGGCCGTAAACGACGTAGACCTGCTCGGGATGGAGGTCGCGCGCGGCGAGACGGGCGTGCTCCAGGAGCGCCTTACCACCGAGGCGATGCAAAACCTTGGGCACGGTCGAGCGCATGCGCTTGCCCTGCCCGGCGGCCAGGATCACGACGCTGAGTAACATCACCTCTCCGTCTAGGCGCGCGACCGTCCGCGGCTCGGGGCCTCGAAGCGGCTACGACCGCCCCGCCTGCCGGCGCAGGCGCTGGATCGCCTGGAGCTGGGCGGCGGCCTCGGCGTATTCGGCCAGGGCCTTGGCGTAGTCGATCTGCCCGCTCTTGTCGGAGAGCATCTGCTCGGCGCGAACCCTGGCCTCGAGCGCGGAGGCCTCGTCGATGTCGTGGGCGCGCACCGCGGTGTCCGAGAGGACCGTCACCACGCGCGGTTGGACCTCCAGGATCCCGCCCGACACGTAGAACGCCTCCTCCTCGCCATTCGAGAGCCTGAGCCGGACCTCCCCCGGTTTGAGCCGGGTCAAAAGCGGGGTATGGCCGGCGGCGATGCCGACCTCGCCCATCTCTGCGGGCGCGAACACCATCTCGGCCTGACCCGAATAAATCGATGCCTCGGCGCTCACGATGTCGACGTGGATGGTCATGGTCATGAGAGCCCGTCGGTCTCAGCCCGCTACAGCCGCTCGGCCTTCTCCGCCGCCTCTTCGATGGAGCCGAGCATATAGAAGGCTTGCTCGGGCAGACCATCATACTCCCCCTCCACGATCCCCTTGAAGCCCTTGATGGTCTCCTTGAGGGGCACGTACTTGCCGGGGCTGCCGGTGAAGTCCTCGGCCACGAAGAACGGCTGGGACAGAAAGCGCTGGATCTTGCGCGCACGGGAGACGGCGAGCTTGTCGGTCTCCGACAGCTCGTCCATGCCCAGGATGGCGATGATGTCGCGCAGCTCCTTGTAGCGCTGCAGGGTCTTCTGCACGGCGCGGGCGGTGTCGTAGTGCTCCTGGCCGACGACCAGGGGGTCGAGCTGGCGGCTCGTCGAGTCGAGCGGGTCCACGGCCGGATAGATCCCGAGCTCCGCGATCTGGCGCGAAAGCACCACGGTCGCGTCCAGGTGCGCGAAGGTCGTGGCCGGCGAGGGATCGGTCAGGTCGTCGGCCGGGACGTACACGGCCTGTATAGAGGTGATGGAGCCCGTGCGCGTCGAGGTGATGCGTTCCTGGAGCCTGCCCATCTCCTCGGCCAAGGTCGGCTGGTAACCGACCGCCGAGGGCATGCGGCCCAAGAGCGCCGAGCACTCGACACCAGCGAGCGTGAAGCGGTAGATGTTGTCGATGAAGAGCAGAACGTCGCGCCCCTCGTCGCGGAAGTACTCCGCGAGCGTCAAACCCGTGAGGCCCACCCGCAGGCGATTGCCGGGCGGCTCGTTCATCTGGCCATAGACCAGCGAGACCTTGTCGAGCACCTTGGACTCGGTCATCTCGTGATAGAAATCGTTGCCCTCGCGGGTACGCTCGCCGACGCCCGCGAACACCGAGTAACCGCTGTGCTCGGTGGCGATGTTGCGGATCAGCTCCATCATGTTGACGGTCTTGCCGACCCCCGCGCCGCCGAAGAGCCCGACCTTGCCGCCCTTGGCGAAGGGGCAGATGAGATCGATGACCTTGATGCCGGTCTCCAAGAGCTCGGTGGTAGGAGACAGCTCGACGAACTTCGGCGCGGCGCGGTGGATCGGCCACCTCTCTTCCTCGCCGATCGGGCCCTTCTCGTCGATGGGCGCGCCCAGCACGTCGATGATCCGGCCGAGCGTCTTCTGCCCCACGGGGACCGAGATCGGCCCCCCGGTGTTGGTCGCCTTGAGGCCGCGCTTCAAGCCGTCGGTCGAGCCCAACGCGATGGTGCGCACCACCCCCCCGCCGAGCTGCTGCTGGACCTCGAGCGTCGTGCCGCTCTCCTCGACGAGGAGGGCGTCGTAGATCTTGGGCACGGCCTTGCTCGGAAACTCCGCGTCCACCACGGCGCCGATGATCTGTACCACCTTTCCGCTGCTCGACATGACTTGATCCCCGTATCGATGTTCATACCGCGGCCGCGCCGGCCACGATCTCAGATAGCTCGCGGGTGATCGAGGCCTGGCGCGCCTTGTTGTAGACCAGCCGCAATTCATCGATGAGCTTGCCGGCATTGTCCGAAGCGCTCTTCATCGCCACCATGCGCGCCGCCTGCTCGCAGGCGATGTTCTCGACCACGCCCTGGTAGACCAGCGACTCGATGTAACGCTGGAGCAGGTGGTCCAGGACCTCCTTGGCCTCGGGCTCGTAGAGATAATCCCAGTGGTGTTTCAGCTCGACCGCGGGGTCCGGCTCGAGCGGGATGAGCCGTTCGAAACGCGGGCGCTGGGTCAGGGAATTGACAAAGGTGTTGGACACCAGGAAAGCCTGGTCGATGCGCCCCTCGTTGTAGCCGTCGAGCATCACCTTGACGGTCCCGATCAGGTCCTCCAACTTCGGCGCATCCCCGAGATGGCTCGCCTGGGCGACGATCCTGGCACCGATGCGGCCGAAGAACCCGATGGCTTTTTTCCCAATCGGACACACCTCGATCCCGAGCCCCTGGCCCTCCCACTCCTTCAACTTTTGGATCATGGCCCGGAACAGGTTGGCGTTGAGCCCGCCGCACAGACCGCGATCGGTCGACACCACGATGGCGCCCACCCGCCGCGCCTCGCGCGGGATGAGGTAGGGGTGGTGGTACTCGCTGTGGGCATGCGCGAGGTGCGCGATCACCATGCGGATCTTCTCGGCATAGGGACGCGCCGCGCGCATGCGGTCCTGGGCCTTTCGCATCTTGCTGGCCGCCACCATCTCCATGGCCTTGGTGATCTTCTGCGTGCCCTGCACGCTCTTGATCTTGGTTCGGATCTCCTTGCCGGCGGCCATGTCAGCGTACCGTCCTACCAGGCATGCTTGGTCTTGAACTCTTCGACCGCCGACTCGAGCCCCGACTCGATCTCGTCGTTGTAATCGCCGCTCTCGTCGATGCGTTTCATGAGGTCCTGGCGCTCGGTCTTCATGAAGGACAGGAGCGCCGACTCGAAGGGCCCTATCTGGTCGAGCTGCACATCGTCGAGATGACCGCGGTCGGCCGCGTATAGGCTGACGGCCATCTCGGCCACGGTGAAGGGGGCGTACTGCTTTTGTTTCATTAGCTCGGTGACGCGCTGGCCGCGCTCCAATTGCTTGCGGGTCGCCTCGTCGAGCTCGGAGGCGAACTGCGCAAAGGCCGCCAGCTCACGGTACTGCGCCAGCGCGAGCCGGATACCCCCGCCGAGCTTCTTGATCACCTTGGTCTGAGCGGCGCCACCGACGCGCGACACCGACAACCCGGCGTTGATGGCGGGCCGGATACCGGCGTTGAAGAGATCGGTCTCGAGATAGATCTGACCGTCGGTGATGGAGATGACATTGGTCGGCACGAAGGCCGAGACGTCGCCGGCCTGGGTCTCGATGATGGGCAGCGCGGTGAGCGAGCCGGTCTTGCCCTTCACCCTGCCCCCGGTGCGCTTCTCGACCTCGGCGGCGTTCAGGCGCGAGGCACGTTCCAAGAGGCGAGAGTGGAGATAGAAGATGTCGCCCGGATAGGCCTCGCGCCCCGGCGGGCGGCGCAGCAACAGCGACACCTGGCGATAGGCCCAGGCCTGCTTGGTGAGGTCGTCGTAGATGATGAGGGCGTCCTGACCGGAGTCCCTGTAGAACTCGCCCATGGCGCAGCCGGCGTAGGGCGCGATGTACTGCATGGCCGCCGATTCCGAGGCGCTCGCCGCGACCACGATGGTGTGATCGAGCGCGCCGTGCTCCTGGAGCTTATGCACCACGGTGTTGATCGAGGATGCCTTCTGACCGATGGCGACGTAGACGCACTTCACGCCCGTGCCGCGCTGGTTGATGATGGTGTCGATGGCGAGCGCGGTCTTGCCGGTCTGGCGGTCGCCGATGATCAGCTCGCGCTGGCCGCGTCCGATCGGCACCATGCAGTCGATGGCTTTGAGCCCGGTCTGCACCGGCTGGCTCACGGACTGGCGGGTGATGACACCAGGGGCGATCTTCTCGATGGGCGAGGTCGCGGTGGCCTTGAGCGCTCCCTTGCCGTCCACGGGGCTCCCCAGCGCATCGACCACGCGGCCGAGCAGCGCCTCGCCCACCGGGACCTCCAGGATGCGCTTGGTGCAACGCACGACGTCGCCTTCCGTGATGTGTTCGTAGGCGCCCATGATGACCGCGCCCACCGAGTCGCGCTCCAGGTTCAAGGCGAGTCCGTAGACATTGCCGGGGAACTCGATCATCTCGCCCTGCATCACGTCGGAGAGGCCATGGATGCGGGCGATGCCGTCGGTCAGGCTCACCACCGTACCCTCGGTGCGGGCCTCGGTCGGCAGATCGTATTCCTGGATCTTCCTTTTGATCAGATCACTGATCTCTATGGCGCTGATCGTCATCGGTTATCTCATTTAAATGTAGGGTGGGTTAGGCGCGCCGAGCGCCGTAACCCACCAGCCCGGCGCGCCGCGCGCCACCTTTGCGCAAAATAATAAGGAGTCCGCGTGAGGCCGACGCTTGGTGGGTTACGGGCTTCGCCCTAGCCCACCCTACATTGATCTACATTGATCTACATTGATTGACTGCTTAATCACATTACGCAAACTGGCTGGCGAGTTGCTGCAACCGCCCGCGCACCGAGGCGTCGATCACCAGATCGCCCATGCGGATCACCGCCCCGCCGATGAGCGCCGGGTCGATGCGTGTCTTGACCTCGATGTCCTTGCCGGCCCGCCGTCTCACCGCACGCGCAATCGCCAGTTGCTGACCCTCTTCCAACGCGAAGGCCGAGATCACCTCGACCTCCGCCATGCCCGCCGCCTCGGCGACGAGCGCGGCAAAGAGGCGCGCGATCTCCGGCACGATCAGGATCCGGTCGGCATCCAGCAACACCCGGACGAAGTTGCGCAGATCCGGGGTGAGGCGCTCGCCGGCCAGGTCGAAGATCAACTCGGTCAGGCGCGGGCGACCGATCCGTGGATCATGCACGAGCCCGCGCAGAATCGGATCCGAGAACAAGGCTGCCAGATAGGCCAGGCCTTCGGACCATTCCGAACCCTGGCCGCTGCCGCGGGCGTGCTCGAAGGCGGCCTGGGCATAGGGCCGCGCGACGGTCGCGGTTTCCTGCATGGTTCAGAGCCGCGCCGCGAGCTTGTCGAGAAAGGCCTTGTGGGCCACGGCATCGACCTCGCGCATCAGGACCTGCTCGGCCCCGACGAGTGCGAGTCGGCCTACCTCGCGCTGCAGGGCCTCCCGGGCCTGCTGGATCTCCTGGGCGATCTGGTCGTGCGCGGAAGCGATGATGCGCTCGGCCTCGACCCTAGCGTTGGCCTTGGCCTCCTCGACCATCTCGTCGGCCCGTTTCTGCGCATGGGCGACCGCCTCCTGCGCCGTCTGGTGGCCTTCGCGCAAGAGCGCCTTGGCGCGGTGCTCGGCCAGCTCCAGATCATGCCGGCCTTTTTCCGCCGCAGACAGGCCGTCGGCGATCTTCTTCGCGCGGTCTTCCATGGCCTGGGTAAGCGGCGGCCACACGAAACGCATGGTGAACCACACGAGGATCGCGAAGGTGATGATCTGGCCAATGAGCGTGGCGTTGATATCCATGGCGAAATTCCCCAGGGGCGCGATCCCCGGGCTAGCCCCCGGCGAGCTTCGCGACCGCCGCGCCGAAGCCGAAGGGATCGGCGAACAGTACGTACAAGCCCATGGCGGCGCTGATCATGGGCACGGCGTCGACCAGACCCGCGACCAGGAAGAAGCGCCCGATGAGGAGGTTGGCGAGCTCCGGCTGACGCGCCACCCCTTCGAGGAATTTGCCCCCCAAGAGCCCGACGCCGATGGCCGCCCCCAGGGCGCCCAGCCCCAGCATCAGGGCCACGGCGACGACTGCGAGCCCCTGGACGTTACTCAATGCACTGACGAGTTCCATATTTTTCTCCTAGCGGTGTTTGCAACTAATGACTCTCGTGCGCCAGGCTGAGGTACACGATCGTCAACATCATGAAGATATAGGCCTGTAGCGTGATGATGAGGATGTGGAAGATCGCCCACGGCGCCCCCAAGAGCCACTGCACCGGGTAGGGCAGGAGCGCGATCAAGATGAACACCATCTCGCCTGCGTACATATTGCCGAAGAGTCGCAAGGCGAGCGACAGGGGCTTGGCCACGTCCTCGATGATCCGAAACAGGACGTTGACGGGCGCGAGCTTCGCACCGAAGGGCGCGGACATCACCTCGCGGGCGAAGCCGCGAGTCCCCTTGACCTTGAAACTGTAATAGATCGTGAGCCCGAAGACCGACAGCGACAGGGCGAAGGTCAGGTTCGGATCGGTGGTCGGTACGGACTTGAAATAATGGACGCCCTGGTAGCCGAGGAGCCAGGGAAGGAGATCGATGGGCAGGAGGTCCATGGCATTCATGAGGAACACCCACACGAAGATGGTGAGCGCGAGCGGCGCCACGAGCGGGTTGTGGCCGTGGAAGACCCCCTTGACCGAGGTGTCCACCAGCTCGACCACCATCTCGATAAAGTTTTGGAGCCCGGCGGGGACGCCCGAGGTCGCACCCCGGCCGACGAGATACATGAGACCGAAGGCCAGCCCCCCGACCAGCGCCGACACCGCGAGCGTATCGACATGCACCGTCCAAAAACCCGAGCCCTGCGCGTTGTTGGTCAGGTGGTGCAGGATGTACTGCGAGGCCGATTGCGGCGCTTCGACTGCCATGACCGGTGTTCTATTTCCCCAACGACTCCGCTTCGAGCTCTATTGTTTCCCCAACATCGCGAGGCCATAGGCCGCGAGCGTCGCGGCATAGGCGATAAAAAGCGGCCCGACCGCCACGGCCTCGTAGGCGAGGAACGTCACGACGAATAGACCGAGGGTAACCCCTACTTTGACGAGCTCGGCGAGGACTTGCGCGCCCAGCAGCCCGCCCGGCGACAGCCCTCTTGTTCTCGCAATACACACCGCCGCGGCCGCGGTCGCCGTGATCCCGATACCGCCACCGCAGAGCGCCGAGAGCGCCCAGCGGAGTTGGTAGATCACACAAACCAGCGCCACCGCCGCCGTCACGCCGATCTGGAGGCCCAGAAGTCTCTGTAGGACCCTGTCCAACCTACCCCGCGATGCGGCAGCGCGCCATGCTAGTGTAAGTGCCGATACCGAGTCAACTCGCGTCCCGCCGAGCCGAGGACTCACTTCCCAGTGCCGAAGGCTCTAGGGGCGCGCCTGGCTCGGGCTTGCGCGTCAGGGGAACCAGAACGCAAGCTGTACGACCAGCCACACCACGGTGGCGGCGACGAAACCGGTGGCAGCGCGCCGCGTCCACAGGTACTTCTTCTGCACGATCTTGGCGTTGACGTGCACCTGGGTCAAAACCTGGTCGAGCGCGGCCTCTACCGAGAGGCCCATGAACGCCCGCACATAATCGGCGGCCTCCATCCCTTGGATGTCGCCAAAATAAAAGAGTGAGCGCTCGGCGACCTCGTGATGCGTCAAGCGGGGGCGCAGTGCGACGACCGCCGAGATCAAGGAAAACGCGAGCGTGGCCAGGAGCACGCCATAGGCGATCAAGGGGATCAGGGTGCTTTGCTCTTCCGATTTGAGCTGGGACAGCGCCTGCTGCCCGGTCAAGGTGAGCGCGGCGACGAAGATCGCGGAGCCCGCGAAGAGCGCGCGGATCTTTTCGTCCGTAGCGCGGATCTGGGCGTGCAGGTTGTCGAGGATCTGGACGGCGAGCCGCAACGCCTCCGCATTCGACATCGTCCCGATCCGCGGCCCGGGCTCCGTCACGGAAACCGGTTGCGGGGCTGAGACGTCCTTGCGACCACCCCGATCGGCCGGCGAGGCGCGCATTCCGGTGCGCCTGCTCAAGGGGCCGGTACCTCGATCACCGGGGAGGCGATCACCGGGGGGATCACCGGGGGGCGGGCACCGGGGGGCGGCCGGGGATCCTCCTGATCGCGGGCGTTTCGGTCCCCGCGGAGGGATCCGAAGGTGGATCGACCGCTAGGTGATCGACCCCCGGGGGATCGGCCGCCGGGGCATCGACACTGGCGCGCTCGGCGGGTGCGAGCGGGCGGACGCGGACGGCCCCATCGGCGCCTGCCGAGGCCAATCGCGAGCCATCGGGGCTCACGGCCACGCCGTAGACCGCCCCACCCTCGCCCTCGAACCGAGCGACGGCCCTGCAGGTGGCCGTGTCCCACACCCGCACGCTGCCATCCGCGCTGGCCGAGTAGAGCGAGACGCCATCCGGGCTCACGGCCACATCGTATACGGCGCCACCGTGCCCGGTGCATGCGGTCCCGTCCTTGGCCGAGAGGGGATCGGGAACGCTCAGATCCCAGATCCGGACCGTGCCGTCCCAGCTTGCCGTCGCGAGGCTCGCACCGTCGGGACTGAAGGCGACCCTATAAACGCGGCCCGCATGACCGGTGAGGGTGGTGAGCCGCTTGCCGGTGGCGACCTCCCACACGCGCACCGTCCCGTCCCGCCCCGCCGTGGCGAGTCGCGATCCATCGGGGCTGTAGACGAGGCCATAGACCCGTCCGGGATGGCCTTCCCGCGTCCACTGCGCCTGGCCCGTCACCGCATCCCAGCGCCTGACCGTGCCGTCCGCCCCCGCCGTCGCAACCCACGAGCCGTCGGGCGCGAACACGACCCCGTACACCGCGCCAGCATGGCCCTGGATGGTGAGCACAGTCTTTCCGGAGGCGCCGTCAAATACGCGTGTCTGGCCATCCGCCCCCACTGTCGCGATGCGCGACCCGTCGGGGCTCATGGCGACGCCGTAGCGGGGGGTGTCGCCTTCCTCCAGGACCGCGGGCGCCTGCCCGGCGGCGCGCTCCCACATCGTCGTCGTGCCGTCCCAGCCGGTCGTCACGAGCTTCGCACCGTCGGAGCTCATGGCCACGCCGTAGACCGCCGCGCCGTGGCCCCGCAGCTTGGCGAGCGCGGTCCCGGTACCCGCCTCCCATAGCCGCACCATGTGGTCCTCCCCGCCCGTGGCCACGACGGTCCCGGCCGCATCCGTCGCGACGCCGAAGACCGCGGCCGTATGGCCCTTGGCCTTCCAGAGGGCCTTCTCGGAATCCGGTGCCCACATGCGTACGGTCCGGTCGCCACCGGTAGTGCAGAGCGATCCGTCACGGGCAAACGCGACGCCATAGACCGCGGCGTCGTGGCCTTTCAGCGTACCCAGCGCCTGGCCGGATGCGGCGTCGAAGAGTCGCACCATACCCTCCTCGCCGGCCGTGGCGAGGCGTGACCCATCCCGGCTGTAGGCGATACTGAACACACGGCCCTCCTGCCCCGCGCGCTTCCAGAGCGGAGTGCCCGACGCCGCTTCCCATACCCGCACGCTGCCGTCCTCGCCGGCGGACGCGAGCCGCTGCCCATCCGGGCTCACGGCGATCGCGTAGACTCGGCCGCTGTGGCCCTCGATACGCAGCAGCGGCGTACCCGAGAGGGCGTCCCACAGACGCACGCCGTCCTCGCCGGCCGTGGCCAGACGCCGTCCATCCGGGCTGTAGGCGATGCCGAAGAGTGGCGCGTCCGGGCCTTCGAGCGTCAGGCTCTCGCGGCCCGTCCCGACGTCGTAGACCCGCGCCGTGCCGTCCTCACCCGCGACGGCGATCCGGGACCGATCGGGATGGATAGCGACCCCGTAGAGCGCCCCGCCGGGGGGCGTGATCTTCAGGGACTCCCGGCCCGTCCCCGCTTCCCACACGCGTGCGGTCCCGTCGAAACCGGCCGTCGCGAGCCGCTGTCCATCGCGGCTGTAGGTCAGCGCCCAGACCCCATCCGTGTGGCCGCGGAAGGTCAATGTCGGTGGCGCCGCGATACCGATAGTCTCTGTTTCCCGGTCCCCGGGTTCGGCCAAGGACGGATCGGTCGCGACCTCGCCCCGGCCATCTGCACGCTCCCCCACCCCGGGACCCACGCCCGGAGGGCCCACGGCCGCCGTAATCAATTCCGGAATCTCTCGCGCCCGTACTGCCATCGGGCTTTCCGCCGCCAGCCCATTGCCGGAGGCGAGCAGGGCCATGAGCGACACGAACAGGGGCGCATACCCGCGACCCAAGAGCCTGGAACCCAAAGACATCGCAAGGCACGAGGAAAGCACGGGGCGGATCTTAGACTAAGCGCGCCGCAAAGAAACACGCTACGTCCTATGCCATGGCGGGCCTCCTCGATGGCGAAGTCATGCGATCTGACGGTGTGGACTTGGTGGTGGAACGGGAACCGAATCCCAACGCACTCGCCCAACGCATGGGTTACATTAAAGGGTGGGGCGGAAGAGCAACAGGCAGGATCACTAGAATCGTGCTACACTAACCTCGTGTAGCATCCGATGGAGCGAGACCATGCGTAACGTGACCATCACCCTTAACGATTCTACTGCCGAGTGGGCCCGGGTCTGGGCGGCGCGGCATCGAACGAGCGTCTCTCGCATGTTGGGTGAGCTACTTGCGGCGAAGATGCGGCAGGAGGAAGGCTATCACGCGGCCATGGAAAGCTTCCTCTCGGCGCCCCCATCGCCGCTGACCGAAACGCCCGCAGCTCAACGCCCTTATCCACGCCGCGAATCGCTCCATGAGCGATAAGGGCGTGAGCAATAAGGTGTTTGTCGACACCAACGTCCTGCTGTACGCCCGGGATTCCAGGCAGCCCGCCAAGCAACCCGTCGCCTGGCGCTGGCTGGAAACGTTATGGCGCGACCGGCGTGGGTGCCTGAGCTTCCAGGTATTGCAGGAGTACTACGTCAACGTCACGCAGAAGCTCAAGCCCGGCTTGCCGCCTTCGGAGGCGCGGCGCGATGTGCGCGATCTGCTCGCCTGGGATCCGATGAAAACCGATGGGGCCCTGCTCGAATCCGCCTGGAGCCTGTCAGACCGCTATGGATTCTCGTGGTGGGACGCGCAGATCGTTGCGGCTGCCCGCATGGCCGATTGTGCGGTGCTGCTGTCGGAAGACATGCAACACGGGCTGGACGTAAATGGCACGCGTATCGTGAACCCATTCATGCCGGATGCACCTTCGCCGGACCAAAGTACATAAGTACATAGCTTCAGCAGCCCAGCATCGGTTCCGGATTGCTGAACGCGTGGACCTTTCGCCCCAGGAGCGGCACCTGTTCTAATGGGGCTCTATCTGCTCGATACGGACATCTGTTCCTATGTCATCCGCAACCGTCCCGAGACAGTGCGCAAGCGCATGAACGGCTCGTCCAACGCGAAGGTCAATCGGACGGTGGTCGGCGCCTTTCTTCGGCATGTGTCGGTGCTCGACTGGGATCGGGACGCCGCGGATGCCTATGCCGAAATGCGAGTCGAGCTGGAAGCCAAGGGACAACCGATCGTCAACATGGATCTGCTCATCGCGGCGCACGCGCGCAGCTTGCGCGCGGTGCTTGTGACCAACAACGAACGCCATCACGGGCGGATATCGGGATTAAAACAAGCGTAGGGCGCGTGCCCGCGCCATTCATTGGCGGTATGATTCGGCCATGCCTGATTACCGTCGCGCCCATGTACCGGGTGGCACCTATTTTTTCACTGTCAATACCTATCGGCGCCAAACGTTTCTCACCGATGCCGATGTGCGCTCGGCCCTGCGGGAAGCGATCGGAACGCTTCATTCGACCCATCCGTTTGTGATCGAGGCTTGGGTGCTGCTGCCTGACCACATGCACGCCCTCTGGACATTGTCTCCCGGAGATGAGGATTTCTCCCACCGCTGGCGTGTCATCAAGCGGATTGGTCACGCAACGCTGCCAAACGAGACTCAATCGACCTGAATGGATGAACGCGCGTCGAAGAAAACGTAACCAAAGCACGTTATGGCAGCATCGATTTTGGGAGCATCTCATCCGCGATGAGGCCGACTTCAACCGGCATATCGATTACATCCATTGGAACCCGGTTGAAGCATGGGTACGTGGCACAGGTGAGCCATTGGCCATATTCGAGCTTCCATCGGTATGTCAAACAGGGGTGGCTGCCGGGAAATTGGCTAAGCAACATTGAACCACTCAACAGCGCTGACTTCGGCGAATGAGTTGGCGCGGACGCGCGCCCTACACTCGTGATACAGCCAACATGGCCCTGACACCCACTTCGACCAGTGGGTGTCAGGGCTTGCGGGTTTTATGCGGGTTTTCATTGCATCCTCCTAAATTCATAAATTCCTAAACGCTTAACGGTTTGTTGCTGGTTGCTGATGATGGGGAACTTCCGGGCCTACGGTGATCAGCCGACGGATCTCATCCGTGCGGAACCCGAGGGCCATGGGCCGTACTGCCCCATCGAGTAGGGCCACGTCATAGAGCTCTTCGATCACCCCCTCGCAGCGCACCCAGTGCACCGTGTCCCCGCTGCGTAAATCGATCACCAATAAGCCCGTGCGCGGCTCGGCACCCTTGGCCAAGAGCTTCTCGTCGAGTGCCAAGCCCGAGAAGGTGCGGTTCTGGCGCGAGCGGGACAGCCCCAGCACCGCAAAGTCACCGCGTAGACAGAGTCCCCGTGCATAGCCCGGGCAGAAGGCCACGGTGGTGTAGGCGAGCTGCGGTACGTAGAGCCGGTCATACCCCTGGTAGTGCTCACTGGGCGCCAGGCTATTCTCGAAACGCCAGAGCTGATAGAGCGTGCTGAGATAGAGGGTCTGGGAGCTGCCCGAGAGCCCCATGCAGCGGCTGAAGGTGCGGTTGTAGACGGAGAGCTTACCGTCGCGATCCAGTCCTAGGAAAAAAAGCTTGCCGCCCTGATAGGTCGTGAATGCCAGGCTAGATACTTGCGGCTCCAATGTTGAACAGAACAGAACCACTCAAACAAATCCACATTCATGTTTAATATCAATAAGCTGTGAGTGCCGCTGTAGTCTCTGACCCTCTTCCTAGCAGGGGGAGGGCGAGGGTGGGGGTTGAGCGCTGCGGGCTGCGTCGTCCCAATCGGACAGGCTCCACCCCCATCCTGACCTTCCCCCTTCCAGGGGGAAGGGACGAAAAATTTCAAATGTTTTTGGCTAGACTTGTGACTGTTGCGGATCGCCGCGAAAAGCCTGTCCTTTCTGGCCACGGCTCAGACCGCTTCGATCAAACCACTCGGCCACGCAGCGGCACTACGTCGGCGCCGTTCTTCACTCCGTCCAGGTAGTCAGATCACCGCTGCATTATGTCCCGCCGCTCGGCCAGGTGCGTGGTGCGGTTGTATGCCCGCCCGAGGGGTCGCGCACGGTGTGGGCTAGCTGGTGCTCGATGAAGTCGGGCCGCACGCCGAGCACCTCATCGAGGATCGTGCGGGCCATGGCACGGAAACCGTGACCCTCGGATAGTTATTTGGTGGAGCCGGGGGGGATCGAACCCCCGACCTTCGCATTGCGAACGCGACGCTCTCCCAGCTGAGCTACGGCCCCGGAACGCGTGCCATTCTAACGGTCCCGCGCGACCATGGCCAGCGCGGTCGGCCTGCGGCACGTCCTGCTGCGGCGGTTTCAGTCAGGCTCGGGGACGGGGGTAAGTTGAACCACCAACGCCGTGGCCACCGCGGGGGGCTGGCGCGCTTATAGTGCCGTTCCCGTGGACTCCACGCTCATCCTATTCGCCAAAGCCCCGGTGCCGGGACAGGTCAAGACGCGCCTCATCCCGTACCTGGGTGCCGAGCGCGCGTGTGCACTGCACGTGGACCTGGTTCGACACGCCATCGAGACAGCCAAGGGTTCCCGGATCAAACACATAGAGCTCTGGTGCGCGCCCGATGCGGAGCACCCGTTTTTTATGGCCTGCCGCGACCGCTACGGTGTGTCACTGCATCGGCAAGAGGGTATCGACCTCGGCAGCCGCATGGCGTGGGCGCTGTCGAAGGTGCTGGAACGCGCGCGTTCGGCACTGCTCATCGGGAGCGACTGCCCGGCCCTGACCGCAGAGGACCTCGATGCCGCCGCCCGTGCCCTCCGCGAGGGCTACGACGCGGTCTTGGGGCCCGCTGCCGATGGCGGCTACGTCCTCATCGGCCTGAGGCAGGCCGCCCCCGAGCTGTTCACCGGGATCCCCTGGGGGACCGCGCAGGTCGGCAACATGACGCGCAACCGGATGAAGGCCTTGGCCCTGCGCTGTTGGGAGCTGCCGGTACACAAGGACATCGATCGCCCGGCTGATCTCGCCGGGCTCGGATTCGGAGCGGGGGAGCGGCGGCCCTAGAGGGCGCCCCCGGGAGGACCAAGGTCAATGCGCGGTCGCTGCCGGCGGCCGTACGCCCACGGCCCCTTCGTCTGAAGCCTCTGTCTGCCGGCGCCGGCCGGGCGCTAACTCCCGGAGATCCGCGCGGAGGTAGCTCGACTCCTCGCAAAGCAGCTCGTAGATGCGGTCCAACAGGTCCTCCGCCGACGCAAAGTCTCCGCAGTCGCCACGCGACATGGTGATCCGGTGGGGTCGCCCGCGATGGTAAAGGGATGATTCGAAACGCATGAGGCTGCCCGCCACCCGGAGGGGTCTGAGCTCGTAGGTCCCGGAGGCGATGGCCTCGCGGAACAAGGCCACGCGCGACCAATCCACCGCCACGCCTCGCGTACATCCCGATGCGGAAGACCCGAGATGAGCGCGGCGACTACGGGCCTCGCGAGACGGGATCGGCGGCTTGGCGGCGGCTGCCGGGGCGAGTTGCACGAGGGATCCACGCTGGGGGGGTTTTGGCATGTCCATGTCCTGATGAGACAATCCTTGTCTTGGGGTCCACGGCTATCCTTGCAGATAGGCCCGCACCGGTGTAACGGCGTGGAGGATTCGGGAGTTGAGGGGTTCCGGCCCAGCAAAGCCCGAACCCACCCGATGCCCGCCGCCGGATCCAAACGAGCCCCGGTTGGGATCGGCAATACCATGGGGGATATCTTCATTATAATCTCTTGGCCCGAGCCAACCTGCCATGAGTGATCATGCCTGTCGTGCCCAGCATGCCCATCCTGCCCAGGGTGATCATGAGCTGTTCGACGTGGTCGACGACGACGATCGGGTCTGGGGCCGGATGCGGCGGGACGATGTGCACCGATGGCAGCTACGCCACCGCGCCGCCCATGTGCTGGTCGTGAACAGCCATGGCGAGGTCTTCGTACAACGCCGCTCGACGTTGAAGGAATGTGCCCCGGGGCTTTGGGATACATCGGTCGCGGGGCACGTGCAGAGTGGCGAGAGCTATGCTGCCTGCGCCGTTCGCGAGCTTGCTGAGGAGATCGGGCTGCCACCCACCACGCCGCTCTGCCAGGTGGGGTATCTGAAGGCGGGCCCCGATACGGGTTGGGAATTCGTCGCGGTTTTTCTGTGTCGGTCCGACGGACCCTTGGTCCTGTGCCCGGAAGAGATCGCGGAAGGCCGGTGGGCGAGCCCGGAAACGCTGGCGCAGTGGATGATCGACCGGCCCGAGGAGCTCACCACGTCGTTTCGGCTGATCTGGGCCCGTTCCCGGGAATGGCTACGAGACTCGCAGCGCCCCGCCGAAATACCGCCGATCACGAGCGCTCACGGCTGAGGCACACGCCTTTGGATCGCCGCTTGGCGCTCGTGTCCACGCAGCTCCACTACTCACCAGGTCGCGATCCCACGGAGTCATCGACAGGATATGCTCGAAGATGCTTTTGACGGTAAGACCCTGAGTGCCACGCTCCCTACGCACTGCGGGGTGTATCGGATGCTCGATGGGGAGGGCACCGTCCTCTATGTCGGCAAGGCCCGAAACCTGAGAAAGCGGCTTGCGAGCTATTACCGTTCTCCGGCCCGTCTGGGCGCCAAGACCGAGGCCCTGCTGGCTCAGGTGCGGGCCGTCGAAGTCACCGTCACACACACGGAGAACGAGGCCCTAATCCTAGAAAACAACCTCATCAAGGCGCTGAAACCCCGTTACAACATCGTGCTGCGAGACGACAAGAGCTACCCCTATATCTATATCGCCGGCGATCAGGCGTTCCCGCGGCTGTGCTTTCATCGCGGGGCCCAGAACGACAAGGGCCGCTACTTCGGCCCGTTCCCGAACGCCAGCGCCGTACGCCACAGCCTGAAGCTCCTGCAGAAGCTGTTCTTGCTGCGACCCTGTGAGGACACCTTCTTTCGCAATCGCACCCGCCCCTGTCTCCAGCATCAGATCAAACGCTGTAGCGCGCCTTGCGTCGGATTGATCGATACCAAGTCCTATCAGGAGGACGTCGAGCACGCCATCCTGTTTCTCGAGGGCCGCGACCAGCGCGTGATCGAGCACCTGGCGGCGCGCATGGAAGGGAGCGCCGCGACACTCGACTTCGAACGCGCGGCGCGCTACCGGGACCAGATCGGCCAGTTGCAAAAGGTCCGGCAGCCGCAGTGCATCAGCTCCGGGAACGGCGATACCGACGTCGTCGCCTGTGCGGCGCGCGAGGGCCTCTGCTGTGTTCAGGTGTTCTTCGTGCGCGGCGGACACAACCTGGGAAATCGCGCCTATTTCCCCGACCATGCCGGGGAGTCCCGTGCCACCGCGGTGCTGGGCGCCTTCCTGCCGCAGTTCTACCTGGCGGAGCGCGCCGAGCGCAGCATCCCTCCGGAGGTGCTGGTCAGCCACCCCCTCGCCAACGGCGCCGTGCTGGCCGAGGTCCTGTCGGCGCAGGCCGGCCGCAAGATGGCGATCCATTGGCGGGTGCGCGGTGAGCGGGCTCGTTTTCTGGAGATGGCGATGCAGAATGCGGAGCTGTGCCTGTCGCAGCGGCTCGCGAGCCGCTCCGCGCAGCGCCGGCGCCTGAGCGCCTTACAACTCGCCCTCGGCCAGACGGCGGAGATCACCCGCGTCGAATGCTTCGACGTGAGTCACACCCAGGGCGAAGCGGCCGTGGCCTCATGCGTGGTGTTCGGCGCGGAGGGTCCGGTGAAGTCGGCCTACCGGCATTTCGGCATCGAAGGGATCGCACCCGGGGATGATTACGGCGCGTTGCGCCAGGCCCTCACGCGGCACTACACGCGCTTGCTGCGCGAGGGACGCGAGCCACCCGGGGTCCTCGTGATCGACGGGGGTCGGGGCCAACTGACCCAGGCGCTGGAGGTCCTGCACGCGCTCGACGTCCGCGGCATCACGGTGATCGGCATCGCCAAAGGGCCTACCCGCAAGCCGGGTCTCGAGACGCTGTTCGTGGGTCCGGAGATGCGCGTGCTTCCGCTCTGCTCCGATACCGATGCCCTGCATCTCCTCCAACAGATCCGGGATGAGGCGCACCGCTTCGCCATCAGCGGGCACCGCCGGGCCCGTGCCCGCGACCGGCGCATCTCGCCGCTCGAGCGCATCGATGGGGTCGGCCACAAGCGCCGCAAGGAGCTCTTGCGCTTTTTCGGAGGGCTACAGGGCGTGATGCGGGCCGCTGTCGAGGACCTCTGCCAGGTACCGGGTATCAGCACGGAGCTTGCGGCCCGCATCTACAGGGAACTGCACGCGAGCGCATGAACATCCCGAATTCACTGACGGTGGTCCGCATCGCGCTCATCCCGATCTTCATGCTGGTGTTCTACCTGCCCTTCCCCTCCGCGAATCTGGCCACCGCCGTGATCTTCGCGCTCGGCGCGCTGACCGACTGGCTGGACGGTTATCTGGCCCGGCGTCTGGACCAGACCTCGGCCCTGGGGCAGTTCCTGGACCCGGTCGCGGACAAGCTCATGGTCGCGGTCGTGCTCGTGCTCCTGCTCCAGCAGGACCCCTCGGTGTGGATGGCGCTGCCGGCGGCGATCATCATCGGGCGCGAGATCACCGTCTCGGCCTTGCGCGAATGGATGGCGGAGCTCGGCGCGCGCGCCAAGGTGGCGGTGTCATCGCTCGGCAAGGTCAAGACCACGGCCCAGATGATCGCCATCATCATGCTGCTCTATCGCGATCCGATCGGTGCCGTGCCCACCTACACGGTCGGTTTCCTGCTCCTGTACCTAGCCGCGGCGTTGACCCTGTGGACGATGTGCGTCTATATCTGGGTGGCATGGCCCGAGCTGCGCGGGCACCGGCGTCAGCCCTGAGGGCCTGGCCCCTGCCCATGGCTTGACAGACCCCGGCTCCCGGCTAAAATGGGTTAAAGGCGGGAATAGCTCAGTTGGTAGAGCACAACCTTGCCAAGGTTGGGGTCGCGAGTTCGAGTCTCGTTTCCCGCTCCAGTTCGTGCGCCACGAAACCCCTGGGCCCTCTTGTTCGATCGCGGGGGCAAAGGGGTTTCGTCGTTTCTGGGACGGCCCATCACCGTCCCCTCGCTTCGGCCCCCTGCTCGGGGGTCCCTTCGGCTGGGTGGCAGAGTGGTCATGCAGCGGCCTGCAAAGCCGTGTACGCCGGTTCGATTCCGACCCCAGCCTCCACAGACCCGGACGCCGTCCTCGGGACGGCCCACCTGCGCGAGGCCGTGGACGGAGCATTCACCGCCAGTCCAAACGCCACTGAACTGGAATAGTGTAGTAAGCCATTGATTCTTAAATCTGCCCGGGTGGCGGAACAGGTAGACGCAAGGGACTTAAAATCCCTCGGGGGCAACCCCGTGCCGGTTCGAGTCCGGCCCCGGGCACCATAAATATCAACCTAGTGCTGCATTTCCTATCGCTTGCGTCGTGCGGGCCAGCCGGACGAAGAGCGGCGCCACTTCTTCCGGGCGTTCTTCGTGCGCCAGGTGGCCCAGACCCGGAAGCGATACCCGTTCTGCGCTGGGCAGCAGCGCACGCACACGCAAGGCTTCGGAAGGTGGCAGCGTGCGATCGTTGTCGCCGGTAACCAGCATCAGGCGCGGATTGAGCCGGGGCAGATCGCGCGCCAGCGGTACGAGGTCCCAGTTGGCCATCATGCCGAGGGCGGCGGCGGCATGCGCGGGGTTGCTTACGACGCGTCCGTACAGTTCCACACCGCAGACATCGAGGGCGGAGCCCGTACCACGAATGAGACGTTCGACAGCGGAAGGATCGGCCGCTCTCCAGGCAAACAGGCGTGGCACCAGTGAACTGCGCGCGAGCAGTTTGGCCGCCGGAGAAAAAAACTGAGCGGCCAGTCCCCGCATCGGCAACAAGGCCCCGTTGAGGCTCAACAGGCCTGCCGGATCGATATGCCCATCGAGACACATACGGGCCAGAATGGCGGCCCCGGCCGAATGACCGGCCGCAAGTCCGGGATTGAGATCCAGCGCGCGGAGCAGCGCATGCAGGGCATCCGCAATACCGGGGAGTGACAGTGCATCGAAGGGTGGTGCTTCGGTGAACCCGTGGCCAGGCAGATCCGGTGCCACGACGGTGAAGTGCTCGGCCAGCAACGGGGCGAGTGCACGCCAGGTGTGAGTGGCCGCACCGGTGCCGTGTACCAGCAACAGGATCGGTCCGTGTCCCTGTTGTTGCACGTGCCAGCGCAATCCGCCCGCCAGTACAAAACGGCTGAAAGCGCGGTTCGGCCAGTCGCGGCCGTCCCGTTCCCAGCTCAACCGCGCCAGCATGTCGGCAAGCGTACGCCACTGTCCCGGTTGCGCAACCCGTACCCGGTTGCCGGTCCGTCGGTGATGTGTACTGCGTAACCTGTTACCCGAGCCATGCCCGCTTTGGATTTGAATCTCATCTCTCCTGCCGTTATCTTAGTACGAGTGGCTCCCTGATTCCGCTCTGCGCCGGGAGTCGATCTCGAACGCGGCGATGACGGAATAACCGCCGGGTCGGCGTATCGTATGCATCGACTCGGCCCGATAAACGCTCTCGGTCGTTCGCTGCTTCGTCATCGATCATGCGCCCCGTTTTCCCGTTCTCAGCGATTGTCAGCCAGGAGGAGATAAAGCTCTCGCTCCTTATCGCGGCGATTGAACCCACCGTTGGTGGCGTCATGCTGTTCGGAGATCGGGGTACCGGCAAGACCACGGCGATCCGCGCGCTGGCCGCGCTGCTTCCGAAGATGCGGGTGATCGATAACTGCCCGTACAACTGCGATCCCGCCGAGGTAGTCAGCCTCTGCGAGACATGCCAGGGCGGCAAGGCGGCAAACGCGGCCAAGTCGCGCTTGGTGCCGGGCGCGATCTCGACTATCGTCCATCGACGTTCCCGAAGACGTGCTCGAGAACGCCGCACGGCTGTGCATGAGTCTGGGCACCGACGGTCTGCGCGGCGAGCTGACCCTGGTGCGTGCCGCGCGTGCCCTTGCCGGCCTCGAGGCACGCGGCAAGGTCAGCGATGCCCATCTGCGCAAGCTTGCCCCGATGGCGCTCCGCCACCGGCTGCGCCGCAATCCGCTGGACGATGCCGGCTCGACGACGCGTGTCGAACGGGCCGTTGCGGAGCTGTTCGACGCGTAAGCGCCGCGCCCACCATCATGAACGATGGCTGGTCCGATGCTGCGCTCGCCGCCGCATTGATCGCTGTCGATCCGGCGGGGACCGGCGGTGCTGCCGTACGCGCCCTGCCCGGACCGGTCCGCGACCGCTGGCTCGCCCTGATCCGCGAGCTGTTGCCGCCCGACATTCCCGTGCGCCGGATCCCGCTGCACGTGAGCGATGGTCGCCTGCTCGGAGGGCTGGATCTCGCCGCGACGCTGGCGGCGGGCAGGCCGATCGCCGAGCGCGGGCTCTTGGCGGAGGCCGACGGCGGCGTGGTGGTGCTGTCCATGGCAGAGCGGCTGACCCCATCGACCGTTGCGCGTCTTGCCGCGGCGTTCGACACGCAAGCGGTGCTCGTGGAGCGCGATGGCCTCGGCCTGCGCACGCCGACGCAGTTCGGCATGGTGGCGCTGGATGAAGGCATGAGCGATGAGGAGCGCCCGCATGCCGCGCTGCTGGACCGGCTCGCTTTTCATCTCGATCTTCACGCCATCGGCGTGAACGACGCGCAAGCGTCGCCGTTCCGTCTCGACACCATCCTCTCGGCCCGGGCAAGACTGCCGACGGTGCAAGCCGGCGATGCGATCGTGGAGGCCCTGTGCGGTACCGCGATGGCGCTCGGCATCGCCTCACCGCGCGCGACGATACTCGCGCTGCGGGTCGGACGTGCAGCCGCCGCGCTCGCCGGGCGTGATGCGGTCACGGAGGCCGACGCGGCGCTGGCCGGCCGTCTGGTGTTCGCCGCGCGGGCAACACTGCTGCCCGTGCCGCCGCCAGATAAAGAAGACCCGGATGAAGGAGAGGAAGATAAACGGCAAGCGCCGGAACCTCGGTACGATCCCGAGCACGTGCGCGACGAACAGGCCGATGCCGTCGCGAATACCGAGCAACCACTGCGGGATATCGTGCTTGCGGCGGCAAAGGCGGCGATCCCTCCGGCATTGCTCGCGCAGTTGCAGATGGCCGGCGGCAGACCTGCGCTCCGCACGCGCAATGCGGGACGTGCCGGCAGAGCGCAGATCTCGCGTGTACGCGGGCGGCCTGTCGGGACCCGCCGGGGTGAACCGCGCGCCGGCGTGCGCATCAGCGTCATCGATACGCTGCGTGCGGCGGCACCCTGGCAGCGGCTGCGCCGTTCCGACACTGCGCAGCCGGCAGAGGGCGCGCAAGGTCGCGTGCGGATGAAGATCCGGCGCGAGGACTTCCGCGTCACCCGTTACCAGCAGCGCACGCGGACCACGACCATCTTCGTCGTCGATGCTTCGGGTTCCACTGCGTTGCATCGCCTGGCCGAGGCCAAAGGCGCGGTGGAGCTGCTGCTCGCCGAATCCTACGTGCGCCGCGACGAGGTGGCACTCATCGCCTTCCGCGGCGTTGGCGCCGCACTGCTGCTGCCGCCGACCCGCTCGCTGGTGCGCGCCAAACGCTGTCTGGCCGGTCTTCCGGGTGGTGGCGGCACTCCGCTCGCGGCAGGAATCGATATGGCTATAGCCCTGGCGGATTCGGTGCGACGCAAACAGGGTACGCCGGTGATCGTTCTCCTGACCGACGGGCGCGCGAATGTCGCGCAGGATGGCAGTCAGGGACGGGCACGCGCCGAAGAGGAGGCCGTGGCGGCCGCGCGACGCATGCGGGCAGCCGGATTGAATGCCCTGCTCGTGGACACTTCGCCGCGGCCACAGCCGTTAGCGGAACGTTTCGCCACCGAGATGAATGCGCGTTACCTGCCGCTCCCCCACGCCGATGCCGTAGCGGTTTCCCGGGCAGCGCGGGCGACGGTGCATCAGCATGCACAGTCAACCTGAAATTACCGCACTCTGACCGGTCGCCAGACCGCCCATCGCCTCGCCACCGTCTGTTATCGGGCGCTCTGCGGCGGCTGGCCGCCGTCTGCGTCAGCGATACTGCGCCGTATGCGCCGCAGTGCCAGTGCCACCAGCACGGCAACGATGGGTATCGCTACACCGGTCGCAAGGTCCGGATCGACAGGGAGGGCAACCCCACTCGCCGCGATGGCCTTGATCACATAACCGACCAGCCCGACAACGTAGTAGGTGATTGCCGCAATGGAGAGTCCCTCGACGGTCTGTTGCAGTCGCAGCTGCTGCCGTGCACGGCGCTCCATCGAGGCGAGCAGTGCCTGGTTCTGTTTTTCGCGCGCGATATCCACCCGCGTCGAGAGCACGCCGCTCGCCTGCGCCACTCTCTCGGAGAGATCCTGCAAACGCTGTGACACCGCGGCGCAGGTCGCCATCGCCGGCGCCAGGCGGCGGTTCATGAATCCCTGAATCGTCTGCGCCCCGACGAGGCGGCGCTCGCGTAACTCGGCCATCCGGGTGCGCACCAGCTCGTAATAGGCGCGGCTTGCCCCGAAACGAGATTGACTTGCCGCCAGCGAGCTCTCGACCTCGGCGGCGAGCTTGGTCAGCTCCCCGAGCAAGGCCTCGTCGTCTCCACCCTCGCCGGCGATATCGGTGGTGAGGGTGGTCAGCGCGCGCTCGATCGCGAGTATCCGCGGCGCCAGTCCGCGCGCGATGGGTAGCGCGAGCAGCGCCATCATCCGGTAGGCCTCGATCTCGAACAGACGCTGGAGCATGCGGCCGGCTTCGCGTGGTGTCAGCTCGCGGCTCAACACCAGGAAACGCGAGTAGCCGTCGGAGTGAATTCTGAAGTCGGTGTAGGCGAGCCCCGCACCGTCGCCGATCTCGGCACCGACAGCAACGTGGCCCGCAAAGTATTCGGCAAGGATAGCGGCGTCGGGCGGCTCGCTGTCGGCCGCTAGGAGCTCGGTGTGTGCCGCGACCACGGTCTTTCCCGGGATCCCGGCAAGCCACCCTTCAGGGAGAAGATCAGTAGCCGGTTCACTGAACGGCCGCGGGCTACTGCCTGCCCTGAAAAACGTGTGCCCGGAAAACTCGCCGTGCCGCTCCCATTTCAGCCGCAATGCTCCCAGTTGCACGCTGAACTGGATCGTGCTCCCGCTCGGGGGCGCCACATCGAACTGCGCGCACAGCGCGGCTACGTGTGCGCGCTCGCGTTCGCGATCGCCAACATCGACCAGCACCGCAACGTGGGTCGCACGCTGGGGGGTATCGAGCGCATCGTATTGCCGCGCATGCACTTCCTCGGCGAGAACCAGGCGTTCGGGATGATCGGAGGGTAGGCCTGTCATTCGCTACTCCCTGCCCCAAGGCGTGGTTGTAGTCGCCCTAGTGGTGGCTGGCAGCGTTGTTTCTGATTTATAAATAAATATTTACAGCAGTTAGCTCACGTAGCCTATGAGATTTGTGCCACGACGCCCCTTTCAAGTAAAGCTCAGTCGTACTAACCTAGTGTCACGGTGACCTTACATTGTTAAGTCATGTTGACAGCCACTGTATCACGACCGTCTGTGAACCTGCCTGGAAGGCGCCCGCCACACGCGGTGGTGATCGGCAGCGGTTTCGGCGGCCTCGCGGCGGCGGTCCGCCTCGGTGCGCGCGGCTACCGGGTCACGGTGCTGGAGCAGCTCGATGCGCCGGGTGGCCGCGCCTATGTCTACCGGCAGGACGGCTTTACCTTCGACGCCGGCCCGACGATCGTCACGGCGCCGTTTCTGTTCGAGGAACTGTGGACGCTGTGCGGGCGCCGCCTCGCCGATGATGTCGAGTTGCGGCCGGTCTCTCCCTTCTATCGGATCCGCTTCCATGATGGCCAGGTTTTCGACTATACCGGCGACCCGGCCGCCATGCGGGCCGAAGTGGCGCGATTTTCACCAGGCGATGTGGCCGGCTACGAACGCTTCATGCAGGCCAGCGAGGCGACCTTCAGGGTCGGATTCGAGCAACTCGGCCATGTCCATTTCGGCTCCTGGACGGACATGGCGCGGGTCATCCCCGACATGGTCCGACTGGAGAGCTACCGTACCGTCTACGGCCTCGTGTCCAAGTATGTCGAGGATCCGAGACTGCGCGTCGTACTCTCCTTTCATCCGCTGCTGGTCGGCGGCAATCCGTTCAACGCCACCTCCATCTACAGTCTCATTGTATTTCTCGAACGGCGCTGGGGCGTGCACTTTGCCATGGGAGGCACGGGCCGGCTGGTGCGAGGATTGGTCGGACTCATCGAGGGGCAGGGTGGCGTGGTCCGGTGTGGCGAGGAGGTAAGGGCGATCACCCTGGAGCAGCGCGTCGCCACCGGCGTCCGGCTCGCCTCGGGCGAGGAAATCGCCGCGGACGTGGTGGTCTCCAACGCCGATTCCGCCTGGACCTACCGTTACCTGTTGCCGCCGGAGGTGCGCCGCCGCTGGACCGATCGACGCATCGAGCGCTCGCGCTATTCGATGAGCCTGTTCGTCTGGTATTTCGGCACGCGGCGCCAGTACCCCGAGGTGGCGCACCACACCATCCTGCTCGGCCCGCGCTACCGTGAGCTGCTGGCAGACGTCTTCGAGCGCAAGGTGCTCGCCGCCGACTTCAGCCTCTATCTGCACCGGCCGACGGCCACCGATCCTTCTCTCGCGCCCGCAGGCTGCGATGCGTTCTACGTGCTCTCACCCGTGCCGCACCTCGGCAGTGGGACGGACTGGCGGGAGCGGGCTGAACCGTACCGGCGCGCCGTGGCACGCACCTTGAGCGAGGCGTTGCTTCCCAATCTGGAGCACGAGATCGTCACCTCACGGATGCTGACGCCACAGGACTTCCAGGACCGGCTGCTGTCCTTCCGCGGTGCCGCCTTCGGTCTCGAACCCGTGCTGACCCAAAGCGCGTGGTTCCGGCCGCACAACCGCAGCGAGGAGGTCGATCACCTCTATCTCGTCGGGGCCGGCACTCACCCCGGTGCCGGACTGCCCGGCGTACTGTCCTCCGCGAAGATCCTCGATACCGTGGTGCCCGATGCCGCCGCCTTCCACTGAGCGCAGGAGCTCGACCGCCGCGGATCTCGCCGCCTGCCGGGGGCTGCTGCAGGGCGGATCGCGATCGTTTTTCGCCGCCTCCCTGTTTCTCCCCGGCCGGGTGCGCGACGCGGCCACTGCACTGTATGCATTCTGCCGGCTCGCGGACGATGCCATAGACGGCGATGGCGGGGGCGATGGCGCGCTGACTGAGTTGCAAGAGAGGCTGCTGCAGGTGTATGCGGGAACACCGTTGCCCATTGCGGCGGATCGTGCCTTTGCCGATGTGGTCGCCGAATACGCGATCCCAGAGACGCTGCCCGCGGCCTTGTTGGAAGGCTTTGCCTGGGATGCAGACGCAAGGAGGTACCCTGACCTCGCCGACGTTTACGCCTACGCGGCAAGGGTGGCCGGTTCGGTGGGCGCCATGATGGCATTGATCATGGGCAGGCGTGCCCCCGAGGTGGTGGCGCGCGCCTGTGATCTGGGGGTCGCCATGCAACTGACCAACATCGCGCGCGATGTGGGCGAGGATGCCCGTGCCGGCCGGCTCTACCTGCCGTTGGATTGGCTGCGCGAGGCCGGCATCGACGCCGATGCCTGGATGGGGAGACCGCAGTACAGCGATGCCCTGGGGTCGGTCGTGCGACGCCTGCTGCGGGCCGCCGACGTGCTTTATCTACGCGCCAGCGCCGGGATCGCGGGGCTGCCTCTGGCGTTCCGCCCGGGCATCCACACGGCCCGGTTGATGTACGCGGAGATAGGCCGGGAGGTGAGCCGGCGCAGACTCGATTCGGTGTCGCAGCGCGCCGTGGTCTCCCTCCCGCGCAAGGCATGGCTGCTCGCAGGTGCCTTCGCGGCGACAGTGTTTGACGAGCGTCGCGAGTCGCATCCGCCGCTCGCTGAGACCCGGTTCCTCGTGGAGGCTGTGGTCAATACGCCTGCGCCGCTGAGCGAACCGGCAGGGAGTCCGCAAAAAGTGCAGTGGTGGAACCTGTACCAACGCACGGTGTGGGTCATCGAATTATTCGAGCGCATCGAGCGGCGCGCGCAATTGCGTCACGCCGAAGGCGGGATGTAGGCCGGGATCACTCGTACAACGGAGAGCATGCGATGAGCAGCAAATGGATGGCATTCATGGAAATGTTCTTGGTCTTCGGCTTCGTGCTGGGATGGGCGGTGCTGGAGCTGGTGGCACTGCGACTCGACAAGCGCAAGGCCAAGGAGAACAGGGCCGCGGATGACGCGGATGACCCATCTGCCTGAACGCGCGCAACGCCTCAGAACGCGCGGCGCGGCATGCGGAACGGCAGCAGCATCTGAACCCAGGCGCATCGAAAGCGATCCAGATCCAGGCTCTCGTGGATCGCGGTGACGCGCTCGCCCAACAGCGGCGCGGTGACGATGGAGCGCACGTAAAACGGTGTGTCTTCGAGGGTGCGCCGTACGCTGGCCGGCGAAGTATTCTCGGCGCGTGTGCCGCGGGCGATGCGCCATCCCGTGTTGCGCAGCGCGACCCGCGGCGGCGGGTCGAAGGGTTCTACGCTCCCGGTTTTGTCGAAACGCAGGGCCAGTGACAGATCGTCGCCGTGGCGGCGGCTCACGTCGTAGAGCACTGCGGTGTCGCGACCGCGCAGTTCGGCGCGCGACCAGTCCCAACATGTGAAGGTCTCCTCCAGCGGCACATCGCCGGAATTCGAATCGAGATAACCCGTCCCGGTCCAGCGCAACGCCGGGCATTCAAACGCGACCTCGACCCGGGCGCGCGGAGCGATCGGATGCCAACGGTGCGAGCCTTCGGGATCGAGATCGAAACTCCGGTTCAGGATCGCCAGCGGTTGCACCCGCACTTCGCCGCGGAGTCGCGCCGGCAGCGGAACCGTCATTTCATCGATGTGTATGCGCAGTGCGTCGGCATGCCATGCCAGCGCACTGGGCCCGATCACGAGTTTGTTCGCACTGCTGTGCACGTGTTTGCGCCCGCGCTCGGTCATCGTCCAGCGCTTGCCGGTGTCTGCGTACAACGCGACGTTCATCGCGCTGTGTTCGAGTGGATCGGTGGGACCGCGCCGCCGCGCCCACGCGTAGTAGGGAGAGAAAACACTGCCGATAAAGGCAATCACGGTGAGCGCGTGACGTTCATCGTCGCTCAGCGCATCGACATACCACCACCGATAGCCGTTCGCTGGCACGCTGCGATTGAAGCCAAAATCGGGCGCATCACGTCCGGCAATGCCTTCGCGCACCAGGCCGGATGGCTGCATCACCGAGCTCATTCGCGCGCCACCCTGAAGGAGGGGCGGGCGAGATCCTCAAGCAGGCTGGCGGCGGCGAGCCGCCCGGACAATGCGGCCATCGGTACACCGGGGGAATCCCTCGCAGGCAGCCACCATCGCCCAGGTGAGCGCCGAGAGTGATCGCGCCGCGGGCGGTACCGGAGCGACCGCCGCGGCAATCTGATGACCGAACCGCGACGCGGCAACGGCGGCGACATCGGCGTTCACCACCACGGCATCGGCTTCGATGCGCTCGCCGGTGGCAAGCATCACGCCGCCCACGCGCGATCCACGCAGAAAAACCTCTCCGACTTCAGCGCCATAACGGAAGCAAGCACCGCGAGCGGCGGCCAGCCGGGCCAGCGCCACGGCGACACTATGCATGCCGCCTTCCACCAGCCACACACCCTCGCGCTCGACATGGGCGACGAGCATGAGGGTCGCCGGCGCGAGGAAAGGCGACGAACCGCAGTAGGTCGCGTAGCGTGCGAACAGCTGCCGCAACCGCACATCATGGAAATGCTCTCCCAACGCGCGCCACAGGGTTGCAAAGGGTGAGATCCGCCAGAGCTTGCCCAGCCCGTGCAGTCCGGCGCGGCGTACCAGCCCTGGGAGACTGGGCCCGGGCGCGCGTAGGAACGGTTCCTCGAGCGTGTCGAAGATGCCTCGGGCGCGTGCACAGAATTCGCGGTAACGGCGTGCCTCGGCAACACCCGAAAACTCGCCGATGGCCGCGGCGGATTCGTCCACGTCGGCAAACAGATCGAGCCGCTCGTATTCACTCCAGGCATGACGGGCCAGGGTGCGGACCGGCTTGAGGGTCAGATGCTCGGCGAGGGATGACGCCGCCGCGGCGAATATTTCCTCGAACACCCAGCGCATGGTGAACACCGTCGGCCCCGCATCGATGCGGGCATCCCCGATGCGGATCTCCCGCATCTTCCCCCCTGGATGGTCGGCGCGCTCGACGACGATGACTTCTACCCCGCGTGTGGCCAGTTCCAGTGACGTCACCAGCCCGGCGATGCCTGCTCCGACCACCACCACACGCTGCGTCTTCATGTTTCTGAATGGATGGATCAACCGGTTTGACCGGACACGGGCATGTGTCTATACTATGTTACAGTAGATAGTGTCAAGTATAGATTACACTGGTACACCCGCACGGGAGACACGCTATGGACCCGGTCAGCCGCATCGAGCACGCGATTTCATCAGCACTTGCCAGTGCGGAGAGCCCAGCGGCACCTCCCGGCCTGGCAGCGGCCATGCGGTATGCGGTGTTCCCAGGCGGCGCGCGCATCAGACCCCGGTTGTGCCTGGCGGTCGCCGCGGCCTGCGGAGAGCAGGATCACCCTATCGCCGATGCCGCCGCCGTGTCGATCGAGCTTCTGCACTGTGCCTCCTTGGCGCATGACGATCTGCCTTGTTTCGACGATGCGGTCACGCGGCGCGGCAAGCCCTCGGTGCATCAGGCTTTCGGCGAGCGCCTCGCGGTGCTGGCGGGGGATGCGCTGATCGTGCTGGCCTTCCAGAATCTGGCCTGGCGCGCGGCGGCCGCGCCTTCGTTGCCGGCACTACTGATGACAGTCAGCCGCAGCGTCGGCATGCCCGCGGGTATCGTCGCCGGTCAGGCCTGGGAATGCGAGCCACGGGTGCCGTTGGGCGACTACCAGCGCGCGAAGACCGGCGCCCTGTTTGCCGCGGCGGCGGAGGCGGGGGCGCTGGCTGCCGGTGCCGAGGCGCAGCCGTGGTGTGTGCTGGGAGATCGACTCGGCGAGGCCTATCAGGTGGCCGATGACATTCGTGACGTGGCCGCCAACGCCAACGATCTCGGCAAGCCGGTCGGTCGCGATGCGGTGCTCGGCCGTCCGAGCGCTGCGCGTGCCTTCGGGTTGAAGGGCGCCCTCAAGCGCTTCGAGCAATTGGTCGCCGCTGCCATCGACACGATACCCGACTGCGCGGGTGCCGCGGTGCTGCGCGCACTCATCCGTGCAGAGGCCGAGCGGTTGATACCGGAAGAGCTGCTGCGACGCGCCGCTTGAGGTTGGCCGTGCAGGAGACCGCTATGGGGGAGACGGATCGGCTCGGTCCGCATCGTCACCGTGCAGGTTCCGAGAGCGTCCTGTCGCGCCCGTCATTTCGGGATCGTGCTCTTGCATTACGCGACCGTCTGCTTGCCAGTCCCCGGTTCCAGCGCTGCGCGACAGCATTTCCGCTGACGCGGCCCGTGGCCCGCCGCCGCGCGCGCGATCTTTTCGATCTGTGCGCTGGCTTCGTGTACTCGCAAGTCCTGTTTGCGTGCGTCCGGCTGGGTCTTTTCGACATGCTGCGCGAAGGGCCGCGCACGGCTTCCGAGTTGTCGTCTCGCCTGTCGCTGTCGGAAGAAGCGGCTGCGCGTCTACTAGCTGCCGCCGTTTCCCTGCGTCTGGTCGAACGCCGCGGAGACGAGCGCTATGGTCTCGGTGTGCTCGGCGCGGCGCTGCTCGGCAATCCCGGCGTGGCCGCGATGATCGAGCACCACAGCTTGCTGTACGCCGATCTGCAAGATCCGCTGGCGCTGTTGCGCGGCAGCCGGGGCGCCACCGAGCTTTCGCGCTATTGGGCATATGCCGGCGACAAGAGCCGCGAATCGCTGAGCGCACATGAGGTAGCGGCATACAGCGCACTCATGTCGGTCTCGCAGCCGCTGGTGGCGAACGAGATCCTCGATGCCTGTCCGCTGGCCGGCCATCGCTGCCTGCTCGACGTGGGCGGTGGGGAAGGCACGTTTCTGCTTGCGGTGGCCGATCGCTATCCGCATCTGAAACTCATGCTCTTCGATCTCCCGGCGGTTGCCGGGCGCGCCAGGGCTACGTTTGCAACCAGCGGTCTGGCTCAACGGGCCACGGCAACGGGGGGTGATTTCCTCGCCGATGCGCTGCCCGAGGGCGCAGACGTGGTCTCGCTGGTGCGGGTGGTCCATGACCATGACGATGCAAACGCACTGAAGGTGCTGAGCGCTGTCCGCCGTGTGCTCGCGGCGGATGGCACGTTGCTGCTCGCCGAACCCATGTCGGGAGCGCGGGGCGCCGAGCCGATAGGCGATGCGTATTTCGGGTTCTATCTGCTGGCGATGGGACGCGGGCGGCCACGCACACCGCAACGCTTGAGCGAGCTGCTGCGCGCGGCCGGCTTCAGCCATATCCGCCACCTCCACACCCGCATGCCGCTCACCACCGGCGTGATCGTGGCTCGTCCTTAGGCAGAGCAAAGATGTCGGGGACAGGCGTAAACATCACTTGACATCACATACAGTCATAGTAAACTGACACTAGAGGCCCTGAAAAAGGGCAAGACGACATCCCAATCGCAACCAGGCTTCCGGTAGGAATGCACTAATAATCGGTAGGTTAGCGTACTAACCTAAGATAATAGATGAACTTTTCCTGCCTCCGCCCGAGATTGCCAAGCTCAAGGCGGCACATCGTCATGCGAAGACTCGGCGGGATCCTGCGGTGGTACTGCTTGGCAGGGCTGGACAGCGGTGGCTGTAGCACGGGAAGGACAGCTACGCTGGAGGGGCCGCTAGCGTTTCGGGTAGCAGTACGAAAAGCTTAAGGAAAACAAAGAGGATAAGAACCAGAATCGACCTTCACTCGGGGTTCGAAGCAGGTGAATATAACAACGATCGCGGTTGTACTTGAGCAACCCGAGCAGTTAAAACTGACCCAACTGGCGCTCTCCCCCCCAGGCGAGGAAGACGTTGTCGTCGACATCGAGTGGAGCGGCATCAGCACGGGCACCGAGAAACTGTTGTGGTCGGGGCGCATGCCCCCCTTCCCGGGCATGGGCTATCCCTTGGTGCCGGGCTACGAGTCGGTCGGTCGGGTGACGGCAGTCGGGTCGCGTACCGACAGGCAGATCGGCGACCGCGTGTTTGTGCCGGGTGCACGCTGCTACGGCGAGATCCGCGGTCTGTTTGGCGGCGCCGCTGCACGGGTGGTTGTGCCCGGCGCCAAGGTCGTACCTATCGACGCGCGACTGGGCGAGCAGGGAGTGTTGCTCGCGCTGGCAGCCACGGCCTACCACGCCACCGCAGCGGCGGTGGCGCAGCCGCCGGATCTCATCGTCGGTCACGGTGTGCTTGGCCGGCTCCTCGCCAGACTGGCCGTGCTCGCAGGCGGGGAACCGCCCGTCGTCTGGGAACGCAATCCGGAGCGGGCGCAGGGCGCGGAGGGGTATCAGGTCATTCACCCCGCCCGGGACGAGCGCCGCGACTATCGGGCTATTTACGAGGTGAGCGGCGACGCTTCCCTGCTCGACACGCTCATGGCGCGGCTCGCGACCGGCGGCGAGATCGTGCTTGCCGGTTTCTACAGCGAACCCGTGTCTTTCGCCTTCCCGCCCGCGTTCATGCGCGAGGCGCGGATCCGCATTGCCGCCGAATGGCGGGCGCCGGACCTGGAAGCCGTCAAAGACCTGGCCGAATCGGGGCGGCTCTCGCTGGACGATCTGATTACCCATCGGCACGACGCCGAATCTGCCGCTGACGCCTATCGCACGGCGTTCAGCGATCCCGCGTGTCTCAAGATGATCCTCGATTGGAGAGGCTGCGCATGAGCACAGCCTGCGGCAGTACTGGGACCGCCGTCCTGCAACGTATGGATGTGCGGCTTCGGGCCGAGGCCGCGATGGAACCGGACCCGGTACCCACCGCGGCACCGACGAAGACGACACAGATCATCGCCATCTACGGCAAGGGCGGCATCGGCAAGAGCTTCGCGCTCGCCAACCTGAGTTACATGATGGCCCAGCAGGGCAAGCGCGTGCTGCTCATCGGCTGCGATCCCAAGAGCGACACCACGTCACTGCTGTTCGGCGGCCGTGCCTGTCCGACCATCATCGAGACCTCCTCGAAGAAGAAACTCGCCGGCGAGCAGGTGCAGATCGGAGATGTCTGCTTCAAGCGCGATGGCGTGTTCGCGATGGAGCTCGGCGGCCCCGAGGTGGGCCGCGGGTGCGGCGGGCGCGGCATCATTCACGGCTTCGAAACGCTAGAGAAGCTCGGCTTCCACGACTGGGGCTTCGACTACGTGCTGCTCGATTTCCTCGGTGACGTGGTGTGCGGCGGCTTCGGTCTGCCGATCGCGCGCGACATGTGCCAGAAGGTCATCGTCGTCGGTTCCAACGATCTGCAATCGCTTTACGTCGCCAACAACGTCTGCTCAGCGGTCGAGTATTTCCGCAAGTTGGGCGGCAACGTCGGTGTGGCCGGCCTGGTGATCAACAAGGACGACAATACCGGCGAGGCGCAGGCCTTCGCCGAGGCGGTCGGCATCCCGGTGCTCGCGGCCATCCCCGCGCATGAAGAGATCCGCCGCAAGAGTGCGAGCTACGAAATCATCGGCCGTCCCGGCGACAAGTGGGGCCCGTTGTTCGAGGAGCTGGCCACCAACGTCGCCGAAGCGCCGCCGCGGCACCCCAAGCCGCTGACCCAGGACGGACTCCTCGGTCTCTTCAAGGGCGAGGCCGTTGGCCGCGGCGTGAAGCTCGAGCCGGCGACGACCTTCGACATGCTCGGCAAGCATGAGGTCGAGAAGAAGTCGCTCGAGGTCGTCTACGACACGGTATGAGCCGAATGCGAGCCGAGTCTCCCGTGACTGCGATACCGCCCAACGTTCCTGCCACCGCGGAAATCGTCTACGACGATGCGGCGCGTGCGCCGATGACCAATGACGGGCAACTGTCGGCGGAGTCCGCGAGCACGCCGCCAGCCACCACCGAAATGGCTGCCACCCAGGGTGACGGCAGTGGTTGTCATGCCGGCAAGGCCGAGATGCAACGTGCTGCCGCCGCGGCCGGCAAGAGCGAAGTCCTGGAGCGTTACGCCGCCGATTATCCGCAGGGGCCGCACGACCAGCCGCAAAGCATGTGCCCGGCATTCGGCTCATTGCGCGTGGGCTTGCGCATGCGACGTACGGCGACGGTGCTCTCCGGTTCCGCGTGTTGCGTCTATGGACTCACCTTCACCTCGCATTTCTACGGCGCGCGCCGCACCGTCGGCTACGTGCCGTTCAACTCCGAGACCTTGGTTACCGGCAAGCTCTTCGAGGACATCCGCGAGGCCGTATTCAAGCTCGCCGATCCGGAGCACTACGACACGATCATTGTCACCAATCTTTGCGTTCCCACGGCCTCCGGCGTGCCGCTGCAACTGCTGCCGAAGTCGATCAATGGCGTGCGCATCATCGGCATCGACGTGCCGGGCTTCGGCGTGCCGACCCATGCGGAAGCGAAGGACGTACTGGCGGGCGCGATGCTCAAGTACGCGCGCACCGAGGCCGAGCAGGGCGCGGTGCAGGCACCGCGCGGCGGCCGCAGCGAGAAGCCGACGGTGACACTGATCGGCGAGATGTTCCCCGCCGATCCGGTCGGCATCGGCATGATGCTGGAACCTCTGGGCCTCGCCGCCGGTCCGGTGGTGCCGACGCGCGAATGGCGCGAACTGTATGCGGCGCTCGACGGCGCAGTGGTCGCCGCCATCCATCCGTTTTACACCGCCGCCTGTCGCGAATTCGACGCGGCCGGCCGTGCCATCGTGGGTTCGGCACCCGTCGGACATGAGGGCACCGCCGTGTGGCTCGAGAGCATCGGCGAGGCGTGCGGCGTTGCCCGTGCCCGGGTGGATGCGGCGAAGAACCGCTTCCTGCCCACGATCCGCGGCGCGCTGGCGAATTCACCCGTCAAGGGACGTATCACGCTTTCGGGCTATGAGGGCTCGGAGCTCTTGGTCGCACGCCTGCTCATCGAAAGCGGCGCCGAGGTACCGTATGTCGGCACGGCCTGTACCCGCACGCGCTGGTCCGATGCCGACCGCGACTGGTTGGAGGCAAGAGGCGTGCGGGTGCGCTACCGCGCTTCACTGGAGCAGGACATCGCCGCCATGCAGGAGTATCGGCCCGATCTGGCCATCGGTACCACGCCGGTCGTGCAGAAGGCGAAAGAGCTCGCGATCCCGGCGCTCTATTTCACCAATCTCATCTCCGCGCGCCCGCTGATGGGACCGGCCGGCGCCGGTTCACTCGCGCAGGTGGTCAACGCGGCGATGGCCGGCAAGGCTCGCTTCGATGCGATGAAAACATTCTTCGCCGGCGTGGGCACGGGGTACGCGAGCGGAATCTGGGAGGAGGTGCCGAAGGATCGCCCGGAGTTCCGCGAGCAGTACGCGCGCAGGCTCGCCACGAAGGCCAACACGGCCAAGTCCGAGGAGAGGATGTGATGCTGGTGCTCGATCACGATCGTGCCGGCGGTTACTGGGGCTCGGTGTACGTGTTCACCGCCATCAAGGGCATGCAAGTGATCATCGACGGCCCGGTCGGGTGCGAGAACCTGCCGGTGACCTCGGTGCTGCATTACACCGACGCATTGCCGCCGCACGAATTGCCGATCGTCGTCACCGGCCTGGGCGAAGAGGAGCTTGGCCAGCACGGGACCGAGCAGGCGATGAAACGGGCGCACAAGACTCTCGATCGCGATCTGCCGGCGGTGGTGGTCACGGGCTCGATCGCCGAGATGATCGGCGGCGGTGTCACGCCAGAGGGGACCAACATCAAGCGCTTTCTGCCGCGCACGATCGACGAAGATCAATGGCAAAGCGCCAATCGTGCGCTGTACTGGCTGTGGACCGAGTACGGACTCAAGAACATTCCGGAGCGCAAGGCCCGCAAGCCGGGCGAGAAGCCGCGTGTCAACATCATCGGTCCCATCTACGGCACGTTCAACACGCCCAGCGATCTAGCCGAGATCCGCCGCCTCATCGAAGGCATCGGGGCCGACATCAACCTGGTGTTCCCGCTCGGCAGCCACCTGGCCGACGTGCCGAAGCTCATCCATGCCGACGCCAACGTCTGCATGTACCGCGAATTCGGACGCATGCTGTGCGAAGCCTTAGCCCGTCCGTACCTGCAGGCACCGATCGGGCTGCACAGCACCACGAAGTTCCTGCGCACGCTCGGTGAGATCCTCGGACTCGATCCGGAACCCTTCATCGAGCGTGAGAAGCACACCACGGTGAAGCCGCTATGGGATCTGTGGCGCTCGGTGACACAGGATTTCTTCGGCACCGCGAGCTTCGCCATCGTCGCCAACGAGACCTACGCGCGCGGCGTGCGCCATTTCCTCGAAGCCGAAATGGGCTTGCCCTGTACCTTCTCTTTCGCCCGGCGTGCGGGTGTCAAGCCCGACAACGACGCCGTCCGCGCGGCCGTGCGCGAGAAGACACCGCTGGTGCTCTTCGGCAGTTACAACGAGCGTATGTATCTGTCCGAGATCGGGGCGCGCGCGATGTACATCCCGGCCTCGTTTCCCGGCGCCATCATCCGCCGTCACACCGGTACGCCGTTCATGGGCTACGCCGGCGCCACGTACCTCTTGCAGGAGGTCTGCAACGCGCTGTTCGACGCGCTGTTCCACATCCTTCCGCTGGGCACCGAGCTCGATCGCGTCGAAGCCACGCCCGCGCGCCTGCACCAGGAGTTGTCTTGGGATGTCGAGGCGAAGGCGGCGCTCGACGAAATGGTGGAGTCACATCCGGTGCTGGTGCGCATCTCGGCGGCGAAGCGCCTGCGCGATGCCACCGAGCGCGATGCGCGCGTGGCCGGTGAGGAGCGGGTGACGGCAGCGCGCGTGGCGCGACTGCGCACCGCGATGAAACAGGGTGAGCCTGCATGAGCGGGGCCTCGATGGTGGCAGGCGGCGATTTGCGTAGCGGCGTCTCGTACGCCGTGGTCGGCAACCATGTTGGAGGTAATGCGTATGGCGAGTGCAAGACAGACAAGCAGCCCGGTGTCCGGGTTGAAAGGCGGTGATGAAGTCAGGGAATTTCGCCGGCTCTATGCGGTGTGCTTCATCATCTTTCTGATGGTCGCGAGTGTCGCGCGCATCCTGGCGTGGCGCTGGCAGCCGTGGCCGCCCGGCCCCGGCGGCTACCTGTCGGTGGTCGATGAGGCGAAGCGGGCGGCACATACGTTCCTGCCGTTCGCGTTCATGGGGTAGAGAAGCGGTAGAAGAACGATTGAATTCAATTATTCGCCCGGCGCCGCCGGGTGGATTGGACGCCGTGGCGCATCCACGTCACGGTAATCCCTGCCGCGGGTGTGCGGTAACGGCCGAAAGGCCCAAACGGAGGTATCGAGCTATGGCTGAAAGAAGCGGTTCACTATCCGGGTTAACGGAACAGGAGGCAAAAGAGTTCCATTCCATCTTCATGACGAGCTTCATCATCTTCACGGTGATTGCGATCGTCGCGCACATCCTGGTCTGGAACTGGCGTCCGTGGCTGCCCAGTGAGGGAGGCTACTCGATGATTCAGGGGGCGCAGGATGCGTTGAACCTCATCATTCCGTTCGTGACATAGGAGGATTGAACATGTGGCGTCTATGGCTTCTTTTTGATCCACGCAGAACCCTGGTGGCGTTGTTCACCTTCCTGTTCGTGCTGGCGTTGCTGATCCACTTCATTCTGCTCAGCACCGACCGGTTCAACTGGATCGAGGGCCCGCGCAAAGCAGGCACTCCGGCAGCGATGCAGATGTCGCCGCCGGCCACTGTGGCCGAGAACACGACCAAGTAAAGGTGTCTTGCCGACGGCAGCGGACGCAGGCGGGCATGTGCCCGAGCCTTCGTCCGCTGCCCAAGGGTAATGCTTAGAGGCAGCGGGTGAAATGGCTCCTTGAGGAGAGGGTACGGCAATGGCCATGCTCAGCTTTGAAAGAAAATACCGCGTTCGCGGCGGCACGCTGATCGGCGGAGATCTGTTTGACTTCTGGGTGGGGCCGTTCTATGTCGGCTTCTTCGGGGTCACGACGATCTTCTTCGCCGTCCTCGGCACCGCCCTGATTCTCTATGGCGCGGCCCTCGGGCCGACCTGGAACATCTGGCAGATCAATATTGCGCCGCCTGATCTGAAATACGGACTGGCGCTGGCGCCGCTCAAGGAGGGCGGCCTGTGGCAGGTGATCACGGTCTGCGCGCTGGGGGCCTTCGTGTCATGGGCGCTGCGCGAGGTCGAGATCTGCCGCAAGCTCGGCATCGGCATACACGTACCGATCGCCTTTTCCTTCGCGATCTTCGCCTACGTCACCTTGGTCGTGATACGGCCGGTGCTGATGGGCGCCTGGGGTCATGGATTCCCCTATGGCATCATCAGTCACCTCGACTGGGTGTCGAACACCGGGTACCAGTATCTGCACTTCCACTACAACCCGGCGCACATGATCGCGGTCAGCTTCTTCTTCGCGACGTGCTTCGCGCTGGCGTTGCACGGCTCGGCGATCCTGTCGGCGACCAACCCGGAACGGGGTGAGCCGGTGAAGACCGCCGAGCACGAGAATACCTACTTCCGCGACACGATCGGTTACTCCGTCGGCACACTCGGGATTCATCGCCTCGGCCTGTTCCTGGCACTGGCGGCGGTGTTCTTCAGCGCCGTGTGCATGGTCATCAGCGGTCCGTTCTGGACGCGTGGTTGGCCGGAATGGTGGAACTGGTGGCTCAACCTCCCGATCTGGAGTTAGGAGGAGATCGTCATGGCCGAATATCAGAACATCTTTACACGGGTACAGGTGCACGCTCCGGCGTATGCCGGCGTGTCGCTGAAGGGGAGCAGCTGGGAGCGGGCGGGACAACCGTTCTTCGCCTACTGGCTGGGAAAGATCGGCGATGCGCAGGTCGGCCCCATCTACCTCGGGTTCCTGGGGTTCGCCTCGATCATCTGCGGTCTGGTCGCCATCGAGATCATCGGGCTCAACATGTGGGCATCGGTGAACTGGGATCCGGTGCAGTTCGTCCGCCAACTGCCATGGCTCGCGCTGGAACCGCCGGCGCCGAAATACGGGCTGAGCTACCCGCCACTCAACGAGGGCGGCTGGTGGCTGATGGCGGGGTTCTTCCTGACCGCATCGATACTGCTGTGGTGGCTACGCATGTATCGACGCGCACGCGCACTCGGCATGGGGACCCATGTCGCCTGGGCGTTCGCCTCTGCGATCTGGCTGTACCTCGTCCTAGGCTTCATCCGCCCCCTGGTGATGGGCAGTTGGAGCGAGGCGGTGCCGTTCGGGATCTTCCCGCATCTCGATTGGACGGCGGCGTTTTCAATCCGCTACGGCAACCTGTTCTACAACCCGTTCCACATGTTGTCGATTGCCTTCCTGTACGGTTCAGCGCTGTTGTTCGCGATGCACGGAGCCACGATGCTTGCGGTGAGCCGTCTCGGCGGCGATCGCGAGATCGAGCAGGTCACCGACCGCGGCACCGCCTCCGAACGTGCCGCATTATTCTGGCGCTGGACGATGGGCTTCAACGCCACCATGGAATCCGTGCACCGCTGGGCGTGGTGGTTCGCGGTACTGTGCCCGCTGACCGGTGGCATCGGGATCCTGCTTACCGGCACGGTCGTCGATAACTGGTATCTCTGGGCCATCAAGCACGGGGTTGCGCCGGTCTATCCTGCCTATACGCCCGTGGTCGATCCAGCCACCCTTTCGGGGGTCTCGCCATGAAAATCGGGATACCGATAGCGCTCACCGTAGCGGTGTTGCTGACCATCGCCGTGGTCTTTACGGCCGGCTGGGAACGTCCTCCGCTGGCAACGCAACAGACGGGGTATCGCGGCACCGGCATGGCACCGATCCACAATCCCCGCACCGTCGAAGCGGTGCGTGCCATGAACACCGCGCCGAAGCTTGTTCCGGCGGTGCCCTCCGAGGGATCGTCCGCGGCGAGCACCTACGAGAACGTCCAGGTTGTGGGCGATCTCGATACCGGCGAGTTCAAGCGGCTCATGACCGCCATCACCAACTGGGTTTCGCCGGAACAGGGTTGCGCCTACTGCCATAACCCGAACGACTACGCCTCGGACCATCTGTACACGAACAAGGTCGCGCGCAATATGCTGGCGATGACCCGGCACATCAATGCCGAATGGAAGCGGCACGTCGGCGATACCGGCGTGACCTGCTACACGTGCCACCGCGGGCAACCCGTGCCGGCCGATATCTGGTTCACCGATACGTCCCACGGCAAGGCCTACTCGGGCCGAAAGGCGGGGCAGAACGCTCCCGCGGCGACGGTAGGCTCAACGTCTCTGCCGGGCGAACCCTTCACCGCGTTCCTGAGCCAGCCGAGCGAGGGCAGCAACTGGGCCAACGAGATCCGCGTGCAGTCGATGAGCCCGCTGCCGGATGGGAATCCCCACGACATCATGCGGACCGAATGGACCTACGGACTGATGATGCACGTCTCGCAGTCGCTCGGCGTCAACTGCACTTTCTGCCACAACAGCCGGTCGTTCTTCGCGTGGGACGGCAGCACGCCGAAGCGGACCACGGCCTGGAACGGCATCCGGATGGTGCGCGATCTGAACGGCAACTTCCTCACCCCGCTCACCGCGGTGTTCCCGCACGAGCGGCTGGGACCGTCCGGCGATGCGCCGAAGATTAACTGCGCAACCTGTCATCAGGGCGTCAACAAACCGCTCTACGGCGCCAACATGCTCAAGGACTATCCCGCACTGGGTATCCGCCGGCAGATGTCCCGACCGCCGTACACTCGACGGTAGAACCGGACAAACCACCCACAGCTCCCACACTCCCGCCGACACCGGGGCGACCGCAAGGTCGCCCTCTTTTTTTGGTGGCGGATGATCGCGAAGTAAAGATTTCCGGAGAGCTGGAGTAATCCGGCTGCTGTTGTCTGTCTCGACACGTGACTTTTGCTGTTGTCCGTCGATGGACGTACAATCTGTACGAGCCTGATGCGTGGCCAAAGCGACATGCACCCTTCAACGCGGCACCTTCCGGATGAGGATCCGGGCCACCCCGATCGGCCCCCGCGGCGTAACGGACTCACGGCCGCGTTCCGCAAGCGGACCGGGTCGCTGCATGCGCAGGCCGAGCGATCCGGAATTATCCGCGAGCTCCTGCACGGGCGAGCCAGCGCCTTCGGGTATGCGCTGTATCTCCGCAACCTGCTGCCGGCGTATCGGGAAATGGAGCAGGGACTGGAGCAGCAGCGTGATGCGCCGGGCGTTGGCGTCATCGCGCAGCCAGCGCTGTACCGTGCGCGGGCCATCGAGTCAGACCTGGTGACCCTATGTGGCCAACCTTGGCGCGCATTGCTCCCACTGCTGGGCGCGGGGGAACGCTACGCCAGCCGGGTCAAGGCGGCGGGCGAGGGAGACGGCGCAAGATTGCTGGCGCACGCCTATGTGCGCTATCTCGGCGATCTGAGCGGCGGTCAGATACTCGGTCGATTGCTCGGTCGGTCGCTGGGTCTGGGGTCCGGGACGCCCTCGTTCCACAAATTTCCCGATATCGCGGACCTCGAAGGCTTCAAGCTTGCCTACCGTGACGCCATTAATCGTGCCGCCGCCGCGATGATCGATGTGGAGCCGGTGATAGAGGAGGCGGCTGTCGCTTTCCAGCTCAACATGGACGTCTCCGAAGCGGTACATGCGGTTCCCGAGCGCGTCGACGGCGCAACCCCGGATCCGTGACGGGTTTCCGGTTATCTGAGCTTCAAGACTCGCCGTCGGGCGCATCCTCGCTTTCCGCGGCGCGGGTGGCGTGCCAGAGCACATGTTCGAGCAACTCTGCCGTGCGGCCCACGGATGCCCGCACGCTCTCGAGCATTTCCGGCATGCGGGACAGGTCGACGCCGTCGGTGATCTCCATCGCGGCTAGCTGCGCGTTTTCGACGACCGATGACAGCAGGTTCCGGTATACCAGGTCGCTCGTGGAATCCAGCCGCAACGTCATCACCCGGTGTCGCTCGATGACGCCTTCCTGAAATCGCCGGCGGGCAACGTCGGCCGCGTTGATTTCGGTGAGGTCGGTGAACAGCACCACGAAACCCAGCACCCGGTCCGGTGAAGAAAATACCGGATCGGCGCGCACCAGAAACGGTCTGGTCTCTCCGGATTCCGTCTTGATCGCCACTTTACCCCGCCAGGGGCGCCGGGTTCTGAGCACTTCGCGCAGATTCCGCCCGACCCTGGTGGGTTCGGAAAAGGCGGACGACAGGTCTTCCAACGATCGCAACGGCGCGACAGGTAGCAGTCGTTCCAGCGGCTCGTTGGTCTGGATGATTCGGCCCGCGGGATCGGTGATGAGAACGGGTTGTTCCGAGTGCCCGACCTGCCGGCTCACATGCTCCAGTTGATGCTGCGCGATCAGCAATCGCACCGACTGGAACTGGAGGATCACGTCGGCCACGGATCCGCCGATCAGGCGAGCGGTGGTGAGATCCCCCTGCGTCCACGGCTCTGAGGTTCCCTCCACGAGCTGATGCCACTGCGCAAACGAGCGGCGCGGTGACAGTTCCTCCGGGTTGTCCCCGACCAGCATCGGCTTGAACGGATTGCCGCCCCAGGTCACCGTGCGTACCTGCTCCGGGCGAAACCACATGATGTACTCGCCCGCGGACCTCGACACCGGTGCGGCAAGCAGACCGCTCGCCACCGGGGTCAATGACTCGAACTGCGGTGCATCGACGCCCAGAGAGGCGGTGACAAACACCGGCACCCGCGGCTTCTCATCCAGCCATTTGCCGACTTCACGCAGCTCTTGCGTGCCCGGCACTTCGCCGGTGGTGAGCACCCGGCCTTCGAACAGCAGTGCCGCGCCGCTCGCATCGAGCGGCCGCAGCAGCGAATGCGAGCCGTCGAACAGCGCACTCCTCCAGTCACCTTCACGCGAGATGGCTTCGACCATGCGCTGCTCCAGGCGCCGCACCGAGAGCTCGGCCTGAGCCTGAACGAAACTTTCGAGTGCCGCGATCCGTGTGGCGATGGTCTCCGCCAGCAGCTCGCACACCACGCGTATCTCGTAATGGACAAATCGCGGCGCGTAGTGATGACAGGCGACGAGGCCCCAGAGCTTGCCACCGACCACCAGGGAGACGACCAGCGTTGCGCGCACGCCCATGTTTTTCAGGTATTGGATATGGATGGGCGACATGCTGCGCAGAAAGCACAGCGACATGTCCAGATCCTGGTTCGTGTACGGTGACAGCCGGGGCGTCAACGGCAAGGGGGTCGCCTGTACGTCGACCTGCACCCGCACACGATTGCGCATGTACAGGCGGCGGGCGCTTTGCGGAATGTCGGTGGCGGGATAACGATTTCCCAGAAAGGGCTCGAGTTCCGGTTTCCGTCGTTCGGAGATGATTTCTCCATGCCCGTCGTCGTCGAAGCGGTAGACCATCACACGGTCGTAACCGCTAAGGTCTTTGAAGATCCTGGCCGTTTCGTCACAGAGCACAGGCAGGGAACCCGACGTGACGACGGTGTGCAGAGCGCCCTCGACGTGTCTGGATACGTCGACAGTCGGACCCGCGCGTTCCAGCTCGATGACCAGACCGCCACCCGGCGGGCGGTGCAGCAACCCGTCGAGCTCTGCGGCAGGCTCTCCCACCCGGCAGCGTACCGCCATGGGTATCGCTTGCAACGGATCCTGCAGATGCGGGCTGATCCGTTCGAGGAGATCTCCCGGGAGCTCATCGAGGGACCGACCGAGCACCTCGCGCTGCAGATGGAGGAACTGGGATGCATTGGGACTCGCCTGTACGACGACACGGTCTGTTTCACGAACGACCAGCAAGGCGCCGTGGGGCTGGATGGATCCGGCAAGATGGATCTGTTCCCGTTCGCAGTTCGAAAGGTCGGCCTGTCCAAAGGCAGGCGCTGCGGAGGGAGCGGATTCCACAGTGCCGATTCCCCCGGCGTTAGTTGCTCAGGTCCGAGGCCTTCTCGGCGTTCCCGTCGATACGGTAACGATCGAGCTTGGCATATAGACTCTGACGGCTGAGGCCGAGCAGCTCAGCCGCCGCCGTCCGGTTCCCGCCGGTCAGCTCCAGCGCCGCGTCGATGTAATGCCGCTCGACCACGGCCACGGCTTCCTCCACGAGCTTGCGCAGCGTGGTCTTGCCGACCCGCTCGGAGAGAGAGTCCAGCAGGGCGCTGAGGCCCTTGTTTTCGCTGGGGCTCGTGAGTCTGCAGCCGACATCCCGCAACAGCACGCCGTAGTGCTGGGGATCGGTATCGACGTTACCCGTCGCCGAGATCTCTACCTCGGTGTCGGTGCCGAGCTCACCGTGAATAATGGTGGAGAACAGCCTTACGACCCCGTGCCGCTGCACGGTGGCGAGGAGCACCGTCAGATCGGCGCCGGGCCGTCCCAGCCAGCGTCCAAGACGCTCCCCGACGACCGACTGCTCGGAACCGACTTGAACCATGTCTAGCAATGCCGGGTTGGCACTCAGGATGACCCCTTCGCTGTTGAGCACCACAAACCCGTCCGGTGCCCGCTCGATCAGTTTTTCGATCGCGATTGGCTCGTTTCCGGTCGGAGTGAATTGCTTCGTCCACACCGGCGCCAGTTGCAGCAGAAAAACGGGGCCCGTCTCGGATTTGATCAACGATGCGCGGACCACCCAGGGTTCGCGCTCAGGCCCGAGATGCATGAGGAATCCGGGCGCCTTGCCTTGCTCGCGGACCCTTTGCAGCATCGCCTGTAAAGGCTGCCGCTCCTCCACCTCCAACTGCGCAAGTATTTCCCGCCCGGCGATCGCCTCCGGTTGCAGGGCAAGCCCCAACGCGTGGATCGCCGCGGGGTTGGCCTCGACTATCCGCAGGGTCGCCGCTTTGAGCATGAGCACCGCTTCGCTCGAGGCATTGAAGATGAGGCGGTAGCGGGTCTCGATCTCGCGCAGCCGCCAGTAGTCGCGCTCCATCGCCTGCTGTGCGGCGATCAGCCGGGACTGAAGCTCCGCCACCGCCTGCAGACTCCTGCCGATCGCCAGCAGGCCGGCGCCGTCCCCCAGCCGCACCGTGGTGTATTCCATCAACACTTCCAGACCGCTGGGGAAGCGCTGGGTGAGCTGGCGGAAGACCGAGACGCGACTCGTGCGCGCGCCTTCCACCATACGCTTCACCTTGTCGCCACCGACATCCGCCACGGTGTCGATCCAGGGATGTCCAATCCAGGTATCCACCCTCTCCTGAGAAAGGGCATCCGACACGGTCACTTCCTGGATTAAGCCCTCCGCGTCGAGGAGTAGCGTGACATCCGGTCGTGCCAGGTTCGCAGTCGTCATAGTCGTCTGAATGCTCATACCTCCCGCCACGAATAGAATTCTACTCGCGTTTACTGCGGATGTCTCCAGCGGCGCCTGAGATCGGCCAAGTGGGCCAGCAGTGCCGCCGTCAGGCATAGCGCTATCCATCCCCACCACGCCTGCACGAGTGCCGTGCGCAATGCGAGTAACAGAAAGGCTCCTGCCAGGAGGTTGCCCAGCACATCTGCCGGAGTGAGTCCCCGACCGGTTTTCACGTGGTAGACCGCGAGTGCCATGCCTTCCAGCAACATCAACCCGAGAATCGGGTCAACGACGTGTCCAGAAGTGAAAAACTCGCTCACCAGTACACGCTGTCTCGAAAATACTGTCTCGCCCAACGAGCATTCGCGGCGCGTTGTTAGTGGATTCTGAACGGATAGTTCAGGCGCACGACCTCGAAGTTCAGCGCCGACGCGAAAGTGACCCAGGCGAGGTAGGGAACCAGCAGCGCGCTCGCCGTTCTGGACAATCGCGACAGCACCACAATCATCATGACGATCGACAGCCACAGCAGCGCGACTTCGATCAGCGCCCAATCGGGGCGCTTGAGACGGAAAAAGAACACGCTCCAGAGAATATTCAGGGATCCGTTGAGCGCAAAGAGCACGACCACGCGGGCGCGGATGCCGGGATCCGATGAGCGCTCCCAGGCGTAGATCGCCGACAGGGCGATGAGGCCGAAGATGAGCGTCCACGCCGGTCCGAACAGCCAGTCCGGGGGTTGCCAGTCAGGTTTGCGCAGCGCGTAGTACCAGGGGCTGAGCTCCGTCGCCAGTCCTCCCAGACCGGCGACGACCATCGCGGCGACCGCTGCGGTGAGGATCGGTTTCCAGTTGCGGGCCCGCAGTGCGGTCACGGCGATACGAGGCCGGCAAGGTGCGCAAGGTCCTTGAAAAAGATCCGCACGTGCGCCATCGGCCTGGCGCGCACCAGCTTCTTGTGCATGTAGGCCTCCCAGGTGAGCTTCTGCACGTCACGGTCCCGGCACATGCTCACGAAGCGTTCCCGGCGCTTGTCGTTGCGATACCAGAAGCGCTGCATGACGCCGAGGATCCAGAAGACCCGTCCGTGCGCTTTCATGAAACGCTTGCGTGCCATCGCCAGTGCACGCGTGTCACCCGTTGCCAGGAAGGTGTGAACGGCTTCGGCCGCCACCCTACCGCCGCTCATGGCGTAGTAGATCCCTTCTCCGGAGGCGGGTGCAACGACACCTGCCGCGTCCCCGGCCAGCACCACATCACGGCCGTTGTCCCATTTTTTCAGGGGACGCAGCGGGATGGGCGCGCCTTCGCGACGAACGGTTTCGCTGCCTTCGAGCCCCGCCACCTCGCGCAACGCACCGACCGCCCCGCGGATGGAGAAGCCCTTGAGCGCGGTGCCCGAGCCGACGCTCGTGGTATCCCCGTGCGGAAAGATCCAGCCGTAGAAATCGGGGGAGAGCGCGCCCTGGTAATAGACGTCACAGCGCGAGCCGTCGAATGCGGCGCCACCGCTCTGCGGCGAGCGTACGATCTCGTGGTAGGCGTACACGTAGGGCATCTGCTCGGCACCCGACACGCACTGGCGTGCGACGCCGGAAGCCGCGCCGTCGGCACCGATCACGGCGCGCGCACGCACGCTGCCGTGCGCCTCGCCGTTGCGGTAGTGGATCACCGCGACGCCGTCGCCGTCGCGGCTGATGCGTTCGAACGTGCCGGTGCGTCGTACCGCACCCGCCGCCGCGGCACGGGTTCGCAGCCACTCGTCGAACTCGTCGCGGTCCACCATGCCGACAAAGCCGCCGTCGATCGGCATGTCCACCTTGCGGTCGGACGGGGAGACGATACGTGCCGAGGTCACGTGCGCCTTCAGCAGCGCTTCCGGGATCGCGAATTCCTCGATGAGCTTGGGCGGGATGGCGCCGCCACACGGCTTGATCCGCCCGTCGCGGTCCAGCAGCAATACCGAGCGGCCCAATCTGGCGAGGTCCGTCGCCGCGGTTGCACCCGCCGGCCCGCCGCCGACCACGACTGCTTCAAATGTTTCGACTTGGGTCATGGTTCTTGTCCTCTACTGAGAGCTTGTGAAAAAATCTGCTGCGCTCGGGATCTCGCGTTCCGGCGGTGCTCGGAATCCTCATGTATTTCAACATACACTGCGGTTCCTGCGCTCCGGCGGAACGCGACCTCCCTTCGCTCGCGACGATTTTTTCACAAGCTCTGA
>JBQTJM010000145.1:0-19420 GCA_052387115.1 Gammaproteobacteria bacterium
GGCGTGGCGGATCGTCACCGGCTTCGTCAGCTCGATGAGGTCCAATAGGACCTCCGCGGTCTCATGGAGAAGCGGTGCGCCGAGATCCACCTCGTCTTTGCTGTCCTTACGCGCCGCGCTGTCCTTCCGTACCGCACTGTCCTTCACGGAGGTCGGACCCCCGGCGAAGGCCAGGCGCAGCTGCTTTTCGAGCTCGGCACGCATCCCCTCCCAGGCGCTCCGCTCGGCGCGACGTTTGTCTTCCGCCAGAGTGACTCGGTTCCGTTCTTCTATCTGCTGCGCATGCTCCGCTTGCTCGGTGAGGAGCTTGAAGATCGGGGAGCTTGCCAGCCGCTGCTGGTGACGCGTGCGCAGATCAAAGAGGGTACGCTGCGGCACCCCCACTGCGGGGACGTACTCCGCGGGATCGACGCGATCCCAGGGCAAGGCGTGCTCCAGCCCGCGCTCCCCCTGATCGGACGACTGCAGGGACGTCGGAAAGGTGACGTCCGGTTCTATGCCTCGGTGCTGGGTGCTGGCGCCGTTGACCCTGAAGAACTGGGCCACGGTCGCCTTGATCTGGCCAAGGTTTCCGCGGCGCCGGCGGCCCAGACTGTCGAGGTCGATGAGGTTTTGCACGGTGCCCTTTCCAAAGGTCGGTTCGCCGACGATGAGCCCGCGCCGGTAATCCTGGATCGCGCCGGCGAAGATCTCCGACGCCGACGCGCTCTGCCGGTCCACCAGGACCGCGAGCGGTCCGCCGTAGGCGATCTCCGGATCGTTGTCTTCGTTGATATCGAGATCGCCATCGGCATCACGCACCTGTACGATCGGCCCTTCCTCGATGAAGAGACCGGTCAGCTCATTGGCCTCCAATAACGATCCGCCCCCGTTGCCTCGCAAGTCGATGACGATGCCCTGCGCGCCGTCGCGAATCAGCTCACCCATCAGTTGGCGCACGTCGCGTGTCGTGCTCCGGTAGTGACGGTCCCCGCGCGCCCGGGCCTCGAAGTCGATGTAAAAGGCCGGGAGCTTGATCACGCCGATCTTTCTGATCGAACCCGACCGGCCGACCTCTATCATCGACTTCTTGGCGGCCTGGTCCTCGAGCTTGATGGTGTCGCGCGTCAGAGTGATGGTCGTGGCCCCGGCCTCCGGCGCGCTGCCCTTCGGGATGATCCGCAGCCGGACCACGGTGCCTCTCTTCCCCCGGATGAGGTCCACGACTTTGTCCAGCCGCCATCCGATGACGTCCACCGCTTCCCCTTGCCGGCCCTCGCCCACGCCCACGATGCGGTCGTCGTCGTGCAGCTTACCGCTCTGGTCGGCCGGACCGCCGGGAACCACCTGCTGCACCACGGTGTATCCGTTTTCGCTGCGTAGCACCGCGCCGATGCCTTGGAGCGACAAGCTCATCCGGATGCGGAAGTCCTCGGAGCTGCGCGGAGAGAAATAGGCCGTGTGCGGCTCGATGGACAAGGCGTAGGCGTTGATGAAGATGTCGAAGACGTCGTCGGCATTGAGCTGATAGGTCTGCTGGACGAGGCCGGCGTAGCGATCGGTGAGGGTCTTGGTGGTCTCCGCCGGGTCTTTCCCCGCGACGCGCAACTCCAGGACATCGTTTTTTACCCGTTTCCGCCACAGTTCGTCGAGCTCGGCGCGGTTCGCGGGCCACGGCGCCTTGCTGCGGTCGATGACGTGGTCTTCGTCTACGCCGAAGTCGAATGGCTGCCGCAGTAGCGTCTTGGCGTAGGTCATGCGCTCGTCGAGACGCCGGCGGAACACCTTGAAGATCTCGAAGGCCGGACCGATCTCGCCCTCGCGCAAGGCCTCATCGAGGCGATCCCGATGGACGGAGAAGGCCTGCAGGTCTTGCTCCAAGAAGTAGCTGCGATTGGGGTCGAGGGTCTCGATGTAGCGCTTGAGCACCTCGGCCGAGAGCGCGTCGCTGAACGGGACCTTCTTGTAGTGATAGGTCGACAGGTAGCCGGCGATCAGGATCGTGGCAAACCGGTGCTGGGGGCCCGCCGCCAGATCATCGTCGCCTACCCGCGGGTAGCCGGCCCAAGCCCCGGCGCACAGAAAGGCTAGCGCCGCGCAGTACCACCGTAAGTATTTCATAAGTATTTCATACGCCACCCCTCGGGATGAGGTCGGGTCCTCGCCGCGACTAAACAGAGAGGCAAAGCACATGCCCGGCAAGGGATCTGTTCTCTGGTCATGACGGCTAGGCCCGCCGCTAGAATCGCGGGGGCGGACAGCCATCATGCACCCCGTCGAGCGCGACCCGCCATACGTTTGGCTGGGGGACCTGGATTCGAACCAGGGTTGACGGAGTCAGAGTCCGTAGTCCTACCGCTAGACGATCCCCCAAGTTCCTCCACTGGAGGCGGCCGGGATAGGCGCGCACCCGGCGTCCCGCCAGGCGTTATCGCTTGGAGTACTGCGGCCGCTTGCGAGCCTTGTGCAGCCCGACCTTCTTGCGCTCGACCTGGCGGGCATCGCGGGTCACCAGACCGGCGCGCCGTAGGACGCCCTTGAGCCCTTCGTCGTAGGCGATGAGCACGCGGGTGATACCGTGTCGCACCGCCCCGGCCTGGCCGGAGATACCGCCGCCGCTGACGGTGACGTGGAAGTCGAACTTCCCGTCGAGGTCGGTGGCCTGCAAGGGCTGTCGTACGATCATCCGCGCGGTCTCTCGCCCGAAGTAGGCCTCCAGGCTGCGCCGGTTGATCATGATCGACCCTTGGCCGCGCCGGCAAAATACCCGCGCCGTCGCGTTCTTGCGCCGCCCTACGGCCTGATAGACCGACTCGGCCATTCGGGATTCTGATAGCCGCGATTCTGACACTGGGGATACCGTCATCTGGGATTCTGACCTCAAGTCAGTTGTAGCGCCTGGGGTTGTTGAGCGCTGTGGCTGTGCGTAGCGCCGGGGAAGACCTTGAGCTTGCGATACATGGCGCGTCCCAGAGGACCCTTGGGCAACATGCCCTTGACGGCCCTCTCGATTATCCTGTGCGGCGCCTTGGCGAGTAGCTCCTCGAAGCGCGCTTCCTTGAGGCCGCCGGGATAGCCCGAATGCGAATAATAAATCTTGGCGTGCGCCTTGTTGCCGGTGACTCTCACCTTGGTGGCATTGACGACCACGATATAATCACCGGTGTCGATGTGGGGTGTGTACTCGGGCTTGTGTTTGCCGCGCAAGCGCTTGGCGATCTCGCTCGCGAGCCGTCCCAGGACCTGACCCTCTGCATCGACCACGTACCAGTGGTGGGTGACGGTATCGGGTTTGGCTACGAAGGTCTTCATAACTGCGACATTCTATCAAAAGCGGGCGCCATCTATCAAAAGCGCGGCATCGTGGGCAGGGACCAGTGCTGTCAAGTGACGGTCCCCGGGACCCGCGGGCCGGTCGATCCGATGGCGTGGGTCGGCAGCGGCCGCTTTTGGGCGCCCACGAGGGGCGCCCCTACGTGGTGCTACAATCGAGTGATGACGGGGACGACTCGCGTGGCCGAACGGCACTACACCCCCCTCGATGCGCTGATCGTCAATCTAGACAAGGGCGTGCGCACGGTCTTCGGCCAGCCCCCGCGCGGCGGCAGGCCGAGGCCCGGCCAGGGCGCCCCCGACAACGATGCCCCGGAAGCGGATCGGCGCGTGTCGGTGGGGCTCATGCGGGTCAACCACGCGGGTGAAGTGGCGGCCCAGGCCCTTTACCATGGGCAAGCCATCACAGCCCGCGACCCCATGGTGCGTGATCGGATGGGGGAGGCCGCGGCCGAAGAGAACGATCACCTGTCCTGGTGTGAGGCGCGGCTGGAAGAGCTTGGCGGCCACACCAGTTATCTATGCCCGCTGTGGTATCTGGGCTCATTTACGTTCGGCATCCTGGCGGGCTGGGCCGGCGATCGCTTCAGCCTCGGCTTCGTGGCCGAGACCGAGCGACAGGTTGTGGCCCATCTCGAGGGTCATATGGCACGCCTGCCGCCAGGGGATATCCGCAGCCGCGGTGTCATCGAGCAGATGAAGAAAGACGAGTCCCATCACGCCACGCTCGCCGTGGACAGCGGCGCGGTCGATCTACCTGTTCATATCAAGGGCTTGATGCGCATGAGCGCCAAGGTGATGACGACCACGGCCTATTGGGTCTAGAAGCTAGACCGGCGGCTCATTCCGGGTCGCAGCCCTTCCTGTCCCCCACGCCCCCGGCTGCACCCGTAACCATAGCTCCAGGCGTTCATCCACCGCCGACACCCGCTCGCAGGAGACTGCCGGCCAGGTCGCTCAGGGGGGCGACGGCGAGCATCAGGATGAGCTGCAACAGGATGATCACGACGATCGGCGAGAGATCCAGGCCCGCGATGGGAGGCAGGAGCCTCCGTGCGGGGCGCAGCAGGGGTTCGGACAGGGTGTCGAGCAGGGTGCTCACGGGGCTGTACGCATCCGGCGCGATCCAACTGAGGAGGACCCGGATGAACACAGCGAACAGGAACACATAGACCGCGAGGTGCAGGAGACTCACCACGGCCAGCATGACGAGGGCCGGGAGGCCGGGCCGATAGCCCTGGATCCAGCTACTCAGCGAGGTTTCCACCACTTTGAGCAGGATCATGAGCAGGACGGCGGCCAGGTCCACACCGCCGAATCCGGGGACCCAGCGCCGCATCGGCCGCAGGACCGGCGTCGTCACCTTGACCACGAACTGGCAGACGGGGTTGTAGAAATCGGCACGCAGGAGCTGGAACAGAAACCTCAACATCACGGCCAGGATGTAGAGGTCGAAGACGGTTTCGACCAGGAAGACCCCGGCGTTCGAGAAGTACGAGTCGCCCATCACGACTCTCCCAGGCAGGCGGCCAGCTCTCTGGACCGGGCCTCGGCTGCCCGGAGCGCTTGGGTGACCATGGATTCGATGCCGCAGTCCCGGAATGTCTTGATTGCCTGCTCGGTAGTGCCTCCCGGCGAGGTGACTTGGGCGCGCAAGGCGGCCGCGGGGATCGCGCTTTCGAGCGCCATCTTGGCGGCCCCGAAGGCGGTCTGGAGGGTCAGAAGCCGCGCGGACTCCGGGGCTAGCCCCATCGACACCCCGGCGCTTTCAATCAGTTCCATAAGCAGAAAGAAATAAGCGGGCCCACCGCCGGAAAGCGCCGTCACGGTGTCCATGAGCGCCTCGTCCTCGACCCATACCGTCGAGCCGACCGCCCGCAGAATGGACTCGGCGCTATCGCGGTGGCCACGGCCCACGCTGCCGGCCTCCGCATACAAGGCCGCGGCGCCGCTTCGGACCAGCGCCGGGGTATTGGGCATGGCGCGGACGATCGGAACCTCGGGCCCGATCCAACGACGGAGGACACGAGTCGAGAGGCCCGCCACGATAGACAGGACCAGCGGCCCTTGTGCGCGGAGCGTCTCCGCCACATCCTCCACCACGGCCCGCACCACCTGCGGTTTGACCGCGAGGATCACGACATCGGCCCCGGCGATGGTCGAACGGTTGTCGTTGCCGGTCCGGATGCCGAAACGCTCGCGGAGCACCTGCAGCCGTTCGGGGTCGGGGTCGGAGACCCGCAGGCGCTCGCACGGATGGCCGTCGCCGATAAGCCCTCCGACGAGACAGCGCCCCATGTTTCCGCCGCCGATGAAGGCGAAGATTTGTTCTTTCATGCAGAGCCCAAGTGCTTGTGCCGGAGCGGTTTCGGCACGCTCCCCCAGCCCCGGAAAGTGTATCAGCTATGCGTTGGCGAGTAATGCCGGGAGGCGCCGTTCCGATGTGCCCAGCGGCGGGTCACCGCGCGCGGAGTCCTCTCGGACCGAACAGGGCCGTCCCGACGCGCACCAGAGTGGCACCTTCGAAGATGGCGGCCTCGAAGTCCTCCGAGGTGCCGATCGACAGGGTATCGAGGGCATGGCCCCGGCCGCGCAGATCGTAGAGTGCCGCGGCCAGGGCCCTGAAGCCGACGCGCTGCCCGTCGAAATCCCGGCCCGGGGCCGGCAAGGCCATGAGCCCTCGCAGTCGCAAGCGCGGGTAGCGGGCCACCGTTTCGGCCAAGGCCGGCAGATCGGTCAAGGCGACGCCGGACTTGCTCGGCTCGCCACTGATATCGACTTGGATGCACACCTCGAGCGGAGGCAGGCCGGCCGGCCGGTGGGCGTCGAGCGCCGCCGCGACCTTATCGCGGTCGACGGTGTGCACGAAGGAGAAGTGCCGCGCGATGAGCTCGCTCTTGTTGGTCTGGACCCTGCCGATGAAGTGCCATTCCAAGAGCTGACCCTGTAAGGCGCTGATCTTGGGAAGTGCCTCTTGCAGGTAGTTTTCGCCGAACCGGCGTTGCCCGCCCCCCGCGAGTGACAGGATCTCCGCGACCGTACGGGCCTTGCTCACGGCGATCAAGCCGACCGATCCGCGCCGGCGCGAAGACCGCTCCTCGGCCGAGGCGATCCGGCTCAAGAGGTGTTTCAGCGCGTCCACCGGCGGGGCCGCTACAGGGAGATCACCCGCCCGTCCCTGAAAACGGACGGGGCGTAGCGATGATCGGCCGACCGGGGCGGCGGGCGCTCACCATATCGAAGAGGGCAGTGGTCCACTGCAAGAATTGCCTATCGGTGTCGATAGCGTCGGGGTTGCCGGCTGCGTCGGCCATGCGGCACGTTATCATAGATGGATGAGAGCAAGGGGGACAAGCCTCCTGGTGATACGAGGTGAGCGATCATGATGGACATCGGTGAGTTGCTTGCGTTTTCGGTCAAGAACGGGGCCTCTGATCTGCACCTCTCGGCCGGCCTCCCCCCCATGATCCGGGTGGACGGCGACGTACGCCGCATCAATGTCCCGCCCTTGGAGCACAAAGAGGTCCATGCGCTCGTCTACGACATCATGAACGACAAGCAGCGCAAGGACTACGAGGAGTTCCTGGAGTGCGACTTCTCTTTCGAGATCCCTGCTCTTGCGCGCTTCCGCGTCAATGCCTTCAACCACAACCGCGGGGCCGGCGCGGTATTTCGGACCATCCCGTCCGATATCCTGACGCTCGAAGACCTCAAGTGCCCGCGCATCTTCGCGGAGATCGCTAATTACCCGCGCGGGGTGGTACTCGTGACCGGCCCGACCGGATCGGGAAAATCGACCACGCTCGCGGCCATGGTCAACCATGTCAACGACAGCGAATACGGACACATCCTGACCGTCGAGGATCCCATCGAGTTCGTACATACGAGCAAGAAGTGCCTCATCAATCAGCGCGAGGTGCATCGCGACACCCTGGGTTTCAACGAGGCCCTGCGTTCGGCCCTACGCGAGGACCCCGACGTGATCCTGGTCGGGGAGATGCGCGATCTGGAGACCATACGCCTCGCGCTCACCGCTGCGGAAACCGGCCACCTGGTGTTCGGGACCTTGCACACGAGCTCGGCGGCCAAGACCATCGATCGGGTCGTGGATGTCTTTCCGGGCGGCGAGAAAGACATGATCCGCGCGATGCTCTCCGAATCGCTGCGCGCCGTCATCTCCCAGACCTTGCTCAAAAAGATCGGGGGTGGACGGGTCGCGGCGCACGAAATCATGATCGGGACTCCCGCGATCCGGAATCTCATCCGGGAAAATAAGGTCGCCCAGATGTACTCCGCGATCCAGACCGGTGCCCAGCACGGTATGCTGACCCTCGACCAGAGCCTCCAGGAGCTGGTACGGCGAAACATCGTGAGCAAGCAAGAGGCTAGGGTCATCGCCGTCAACAAGGACCAGTTCTAATTAAATAAAAGGTTGGGTTTTCACGAAAGGCGCAGCGAGGGCGTATGGAAAGAGATCAAGCGATCAAGTTCATGCGGGACCTGCTCAAGGTCCTGGTCGACAAGAAGGGCTCCGACCTGTTCATCACCGTGGATTTTCCCCCGGCGGTCAAGGTCGACGGCAAGATCGCCCCGGTATCCAAGACCAGACTCTCCGCCGAGAACACCAAGGCCCTGACCTACGCCGTCATGAATGACCGGCAGATCAAAGAGTTCGAGGCCACCAAAGAGTGTAACTTCGCCATCGCGCCGGCCGGCATCGGGCGATTTCGCTGCAACGCCTTCGTGCGCATGAGCTATACCGGGATGGTGTTGCGCGTCATCGAGACCGAGGTCCCGACCCTGGAGAAACTCGGGCTGCCGGAGGTGTTGAAGGACATCGCAATGACCAAGCGCGGGCTCGTCATCATGGTGGGGGCGACCGGCTCGGGAAAGTCCACCTCGCTCGCGGCGGTGGTCGATCATCGCAATCAGAACAGTTATGGCCACATCATCACCATCGAGGATCCGATCGAGTTTGTCCACCCGCACAAGAACTGCATCATCACGCAGCGCGAGGTCGGCGTGGACACCGACGACTGGGACATCGCGCTCAAAAACACCCTGCGGCAGGCCCCGGACGTCATCCTGCTCGGCGAGATCCGGGATCGCAAGACCATGGAGTACGGGATCGCCTTTGCCGAAACCGGGCACCTGGCCGTGGCGACGCTGCACGCCAACAATTCCAATCAGGCCATGGACCGCATCATCAACTTCTTTCCGGAAGAGCGCCGCCATCAGCTCCTGATGGACCTGTCGCTCAACCTCAAAGCGGTGCTGTCACAGCGCCTGCTGCGGCGGCGCAACGGCGTGGGAAGGGTCGCGGCCATCGAGGTGCTGCTGAATTCGCCGCTCATCTCCGATCTGATCCGCAAGGGCGAGGTACATGAGATCAAGGGGGTCATGCAGCGCTCCAACGAACTGGGAATGAAGACCTTCGACCAGGCGCTTTTCGACCTGTATGAAGCCGATCTGATCACCTACGCCGACGCCCTCAGGAATGCGGATTCCGTGAACGAGCTGAGGCTGCGGATCAAGCTCGAGGGCAAGGCTGCCAAGGCCGCGGACAAGCTGGCCGGGCTCGAAGGCATGGGTCTAGTGGAAGAAGACACAGCGCGGGTAATGGTGCGCTAGCGGAACACCACGCAGCATCGCTCGTTCACACTGCCCTGAACTGCTGAATCCGATCCGGCCGAACCCGATGGACATCACCCCCTACCTCAGGCTCCTGGTCGAGAAACAGGGCTCCGACCTGCATTTTACCGTCGGGGCCCAGGTCAAGTTGAACGTCGAAGGGAGGCTGACCTCGGTGGGAAAGACGTCGCTCACCGCGGAGATGACGCAGGCCGCGGCCTACGGGGTCATGAACGCGGACCAGGCGGCGGGTTTCGAGAGGAACTGGGAGGCCGATTTCGCGATCGCCCTCGCAGATGGCAGTGGGAGGTTCCGCGTCAACGTGTTTAGGCAACGCGGGGACGTGGCCATGTGTCTGCGCCGCATCCCGATCCGTATCCCCACCCTAGAGGAGATGGAATTGCCCGACGTCCTGGGCGATCTCGTCATGCAAAAACGCGGGTTGATCCTCATGGTTGGTGCCACCGGATCGGGAAAATCCACGACCCTCGCGGCCATGATCAACCACCGCAACCACCATTCGGCGAGCCATGTGCTGACCATCGAGGACCCCGTCGAGTTCTCGCACCCGAACGTCAAGTGCATCGTCAATCAGCGCGAAGTCGGCGTGGACACCCAGTCTTACCGGCATGCGCTGCGAAGCGCACTGCGCGAGGCCCCCGACGTGATATTAATAGGCGAGATCCGCGATCGGGAGACCATGGAAGCGGCGCTCGAGCTGTGCAACACCGGGCACTTGTGCCTATCGACGATGCACGCCAACAACGCCAACCAGGCGCTCGAACGGGTCATCAACCTGTTTCCGCTCGACACCCGCCGACAACTCTTTCTCGACCTGGCGGCCAACGTCCGCGCCATCGTCTCGCAACGCCTCGCGCACGGGCCGAACAACAAGCGATGTGCCGCCATCGAGATCATGATCAACACCCCCCACATCGCCGACCTCATCCTCAAGGGCGAGCTGGACCGCATCAAAGATGCCATGGACAGTAGCGGTTTCAAAGGCATGCAGACCTTCGACCTGGCCCTTTACAACCTCTTCAAGGAAGGCCGCATCGACCTCGAGGAAGCGTTGAGGAACGCCGATTCCCGGACCAATCTCGAGGCCAAGATCAACTTCAGTTGAGCGTTCCCGAACCGGGCTAGAATGCGTCTATCCGTCATTGACGTATAATGGTGGCGTGTTCGCATTCGTTGAGACCCCATTATTCACTCGTCTCGTCGCCGATTACTTGTCCGACGATGAGTATCTCGAGCTTCAACAGGCACTCGCGCTGAACCCAGAAGCCGGACTGATTATTCCGGGCTCAGGTGGCGTTCGCAAGCTGCGCTGGGCGCTGTCGGGCCGGGGCAAGCGGGGCGGGCTACGTGTCATCTACTATGTGCGTTCCCGCCAGGGATTGATCTGGATGCTCACTCTGTATCCAAAAAACGTCGCCGAGAACATTCCAGCACATGTGCTCAGCCAGATTAAACAGGAAATTGAAGATGACTAAACAACGCCCTCGCGATATCGGAGGCGAAATCCTGCGCGGCATTCGGCAACTCAAACGGGGCGAGATCGGTCGCGTCGTCACCTTTCCACCGGTTTCCGAGACGCGGGCTCGGGTCGGGTTATCTCAGCCGGAATTTGCGCGATTGCTCCGGGTGTCGCTTCGCACGCTGCAGGAATGGGAACAGGGTCGGCGTGTCCCCTCGGGGCCGGCCCGCACGCTCCTCAGCATTGCGCATAAAAATCCCCGCGCGTTGCTCGAAGCCGCAGACTGATTTGCCGCTCGAGAGAAGTCCGTGTGGGCGGGAACGCCGATAGGCGGTACCGCCGAAGGGGTGTCTCATCCGGCGGATCGCCATGACGACCATCTGCGTTACAATGGCGGGTACGGTGGCCCGCTGACGGGACGCCTTCGGTGCAACCGGGGACGCGCGGACCCGGGCGCCCGGCCCTGCTCTCGCGGGGGAGGACGCCCTTGTGCCTCGGCCCTGCCCGGGGCTTTGGCTCTTCGCCCCTTATCGAGGCGGGAGAGGGACTCGGGATCACGGCGCGCCCGGCGCGGCTGACCCCGCGGGCATCGCCCGCCGGCTCTGGCCATGACCCTGACCTTGAAGCTGGCTTTTCAGCCAACCTTCATTCTGCTTGGCGATCTCCACCACCTGCGTGATGGCGTGCTCGAAGGCCTGGGAGTTCGTCGTGAGCTTCGCCAGTAAGGACGTCTCCCTCCACGTGCGTGCGGTGCGTGGCGGCTCGCTGTAGTCGATCATTGGATCATTTGAATCATTGGATCATTTGATAGGGGGTCTGGGGCATCCGGGCGGGCCGCGAACCGTGGGAGGGGAGCAGACATGAAAAACCGAAGCAAGCAAACGAAGCAACCAGAAAGGAGAACGATGATGACTACAAGACAATCTTTCTATGTTCATGTGTCCATGGTGGTTGTGGCGGTGGGGCTGCTGCTCATCACTGGCACGGGGACGGTCCGGGCGGCGCACAAGCGATGCCACGACACGAGACCACCGTGAAAAAGTACGAACCGCCGGGAACATGCGAGCGAATGTGATGAGTCTTGGTGGGAAAGTACTTGGTCCTGTGCCACCTGGCCGGAAGGTGGGTTACGCGATGACGCCGCTAACCCGCCCTACGGGATCTTCAGTTGAGCGTTGCCGAACCGGGCGCGTTCCGATGTGGGGGAAACGGGGGCGGCGGCGTTCCCGCGGGTCGACCCAGCGCCGGCGTGTGGTACGATGCCTGGAAAGAGGGCCTTCTCCACCTTGACGGTATGGCCCCGATCTGCTCGCCACGCCGCCGACCATGACCGAGCACCGAGGTCGGGCGCAAAGCATGTCCAACGAACAAGAGCTACAAGACCTCCGCGCCCGCATCGACGAGCTGGACGCAGAGCTCCTGCAGATGATCACCACCCGTGCCGAGCTCGCCAAGGCGGTGGCCGCGGCCAAGGGCGGCGAAGCCACCGATTATTACCGGCCCGAGCGCGAGGCCCAGGTGCTGCGCAAGATCATCTCCCGCAACCGCGGGCCGCTCTCGGACGAGGAGATGGCGCGGCTGTTCCGCGAGATCATGTCCGCCTGCCTGGCGCTGCAGCAGCCCTTGAACGTGGGCTTCCTGGGGCCCGAGGGGACCTTCACCCATGCCGCCGTGCAGAAGCACTTCGGGCGCTCGGTGCAGGCGCTCCCCATGGGTACCATCGACGATGTGTTCCGCGAGGTCGAGGCCGAGGCCTGTCACTATGGGGTGGTGCCGGTCGAGAACTCCATCGAGGGTGTGGTCAACCACACCCTCGATATGTTTGTCAACTCGCCGCTCCGGATCTGTGGCGAGGTGGAGCTGCGCATCCACCATCACCTCTTGGGTAAGGCGGCTCATCTGGGCGGTGTCCTGCGCGTCTACGGCCACGAGCAGGCGCTGGCCCAGTGCCGTCGCTGGCTCAACAACCACCTCGCCAAAGCGGCACGCTGCCCGGTGGCGAGCAATGCCGAGGCAGCGCGCCGCGCCGCCGCCGAGCCCGGGACGGCGGCCATCGCGGGCGATGCGGCGGCATCGATCTATGGGCTCACCCGCATCGTGAACAACATCGAGGACGAGTCCGACAACACCACCCGTTTCCTCATCATCGGCCACCGCTCTACCCCACCGAGCGGCGACGACAAGACCACCCTGATCTTCTCGACCCCCAACCGTCCCGGCGCGCTCTACAGCATGCTCGCCTCCTTCGCCGAGCACGGGATCAGCATGATGCGCATCGAGTCGCGACCCTCGCGGCGCGGGATGTGGGATTACTTCTTCTTCGTGGACATCGAGGGCCACGGCCGCGACGAGGTGGTGGCCGAGGCCCTGAAGGAGCTCAAACAGCGCGCCTCCATGCTGAAGCTGCTCGGCTCCTATCCGCGGGCGGTCCTGTAATGGGTGCCCCCCCCGCGGACTCGCCTTCGATGGCGAAGCCGACGCCCGCGGGCTGCGATTTTGTTTCCCTCGCGGCACCCGGCGTGCCCGGCCTCAAACCCTACGAGCCAGGCAAACCGATCCAGGAGTTGGAGCGCGAGCACGGTATCGCGGGCGCCGTCAAGCTGGCCTCGAACGAGAACCCGCTTGGCCCCGGAACCCTGGCCCTGGCCGCGATCCGGGCCGCGCTGGGATCGCTGCACCGTTACCCCGACGGCTCGGGCTACGCCCTGAAGAAGGCCCTCGCGGCGCATCTCTCGGCCAGGGCATCTTTAGCATGCTCCGCGGCGCGGGCGATCACGGCCGATCGGATCACCGCCGATCAGATCACCTTGGGCAACGGCTCGAACGAGGTCCTGGAGCTCGCCGCCCGGACCTTCGTGACTCCTGCCGATGAGGTGGTGTTCTCGGAGCACGCCTTCGCGGTGTACGCGATCGTGACCCAGGCCGTCGGGGCGCGGGCGATCGTGACCCCGGCGCGCGCCTACGGCCATGATCTCCACGCCATGCGCGCTGCGGTGACGGAGCGCACCCGCCTCTGCTTCATCGCCAACCCCAACAACCCGACCGGGACCTGGGTCGGGAGCGATGCGCTGGCCGGTTTCCTGACGAACCTGCCGAAGCACGTCCTGGTACTGATCGACGAGGCCTATTACGAGTATGTGGACGAGCCCGGCTATCCGAATGGTGTCGCCTGGGTCGAACGATTTCCCAATCTCATCGTGACCCGGACCTTCTCCAAGATCCATGGCCTCGCCGGGCTGCGCCTGGGCTATGGCGTGTCCCACCCGGAGGTGGCCGGGCTCTTCAACCGCGTCCGCCAGCCCTTCAATGTCAACAGCCTCGCCCTCGCCGCCGCCGAAGCCGCGCTCGGGGACGAGGGGCACGTCGCGCGGAGCCGACGGGTCAACCAGGCCGGTCTCAGGCAACTGGAGGACACCTGCGATGCCCTCGGGATTTCCTACCTCCCCTCGGTCGCCAACTTCCTGTGCATCGCCCTGCCGCGGCCGGGCGGCGACGTCTATGCGGCGCTCCTGCACGAGGGGGTCATCACGCGGCCGATCGCCGGCTACGGTCTGCCCGAGCACCTGCGGGTGACGGTCGGGACCGAGGCCGAGAACGCCCGCTTCGCCGCGGCCTTGACCCGGGTCCTGGGGTCGGAACCAGGGTAAATGCGGAATGGTGAAGGGCGAATGGTCCGGCTGGGCCCCAGCGATACTGACCACGGTCATAAATCGCCTCCTTAGATCCTCTCTCCTTCCGGGGGCGGGGGTCCGTGCGGCCCGCCAGACCGGCGCCGCGAGCACCTTGGTCAAAGTCTCCCCCTTCTGACAGAAGGGGGAGATTTAGAGGGGGAAAAGGGGTGTCAGTGCCTGAGACGAGCGCCGTCTTGAGCCCAAGCGCTTCGACCCCCTCCTAACCTCCCCCATAGCAAGGGGGGGGGCAAAGGGGGGCTCCCCCATCGCAAGGGGGGAGGGCGAGGGGGGCTCCCCCTCGCAAGGGCGCTCCCGGGAGAGGGCCAGGGTGAGGGGATCAAGAAAGGGCGATTTGTGACTGTGCGTGGTATAGATTCAGAATGTTGACGCGCCGGACGGACTGAGAGGGCCCATGTGCTGATCGAACGGCTCGCTCTCATCGGTGTCGGTCTCATCGGCGGCTCGCTGGCGCGCGCGCTCAGGACGGCCGGCACCTGTGGGTACGTCATCGGACAGGATATCGATCACGACCGCCTGGAACGGGCGCGCGGTCTGGGCATTATCGACGAATGCGCCCCCAACCTCGACGCGGCCGTGGCGGGGGCCGATGCCGTGGTCGTTGCCGTGCCGATCGGGGCGATCCGCGCCGTCTTCGAGGGGATCCGCCCGGGGCTGCCAACACGGGCCCTGGTGACCGACGTCGGCAGCGTCAAGGGCGCGGTGGTTGCCGCTGCCCGGGCGATGCTCGGCGCGCACCTGCCATACGTGGTACCGGGCCATCCGATCGCCGGAGCGGAGCACAGCGGGCTTGAGTCGTCTTCGGCCCAGCTCTTCGCCGGCCAACGGGTGATCCTGACGCCACTGCCGGAAACGATGCGCAGCGCTACGCAGCGGGTGCGGGTGCTGTGGGAGTCCGCCGGCGCCGAGGTCGAGGTCATGGAGGCCGACCGCCACGACGAGATACTGGCCGCGACCAGCCACCTGCCCCATGCGCTCGCCTGCGCCCTGGTCAATGCCGTGACCCACGTCGGCGGTCTGGAGGCGGCGCTGCGCTACACCGCCGGTGGGTTCGGGGACCTGACCCGCATCGCTTCGAGCAGCCCCGCGCTCTGGCACGACATCTTCCTGGCCAATCGCGAGCCTCTGTTCGCGGCCCTGGCGTGCTTTCAGGCCGAGATCGAGTCGATGCGCGAGGCCATCGCGCACGGCGATGGCGAGGCGCTGCTCGCGAGCCTCTGCGATGCCAAGACGGTGCGGGATACCCTGGCCGCCGAGCGGCGATCGCGCCGTCTCGGGACATCCCCGCCCCGCCCATGACAATCAAGTAAAGAAGGCCCCAGATGAGCCGGCTCATCATCGAAGGCGGCGGGAGGTTACGGGGGCGTGTGCGCGTCCCGGGCGACAAGTCCATCTCGCACCGGGCGGTCGTACTAAGCGCCATCGCCGAGGGCGTCACCGAGGTCGAGGGTTTCCTCGAGGGCGCGGACACGCTCGCCACGCTCGCGGCCTTTCGGTCCCTGGGGGTGGCGGTCGAGCATGCGGGGCCGGGGCGGCTCCGGATCGAGGGGCGTGGCCTGCACGGCCTGCATGCGCCGCCCGGTCCGCTCGATCTCGGCAACTCCGGGACCTCCATGCGGCTACTTGCCGGGCTCCTCGCGGGACAGACCTTCGATACCCTCCTGACCGGCGATGCGTCCCTCACGCGGCGGCCGATGCGCCGCGTCATCACGCCGCTGGAGCGCATGGGCGGCGCTATCTCATGCACGCCCGAGGGCACCGCACCACTCGTGATCCGGGGCGGCCGCGGTCTCTCGGGGATCGACTACGATCTGCCGATCGCGAGCGCGCAGGTCAAGTCGGCCGTGCTGCTCTGTGGCCTCTATGCCGAGGGGACGACCCGCGTGCGCGAGCCTGCACAGAGCCGCGACCACACCGAACGTATGTTGCGCCGCTTCGGAGCGGCCATCACCACCGAGGGGGGTGTCGTCCGACTCGCGCCCGGTATGCCGCTCGAGGCCACGCGCGTCGACGTCCCGGCGGATCTGTCCTCGGCGGCCTTCTTCCTGATCGGCGCCGCGATGAGCCCCGGCTCAGACCTGGTGATCGAGCACGTCGGGGTCAACCCGACGCGCACCGGGGTCCTGGACATCCTGCGTCTCATGGGCGCGGACATCGCGGTTTCGGAACCCGTTCCCTCGTCCTCTTGGGCCGACGAGGGCGGTGAGCCGGTGGCGGAGGTGCGTGTGCGCGGCGGCGCCCTGCGCGGGGTCGAGATCCCCGAGCGCCTGGTGCTGCTCGCCATCGACGAATTTCCGGCGCTCTTCATCGCCGCGGCCGTGGCCCGCGGGGAGACTGTCCTGTCCGGTGCCGAAGAGCTGCGCCACAAGGAGAGCGATCGCATCGAGACCATGGCGAGAGGCCTCCAAGCGCTCGGGATCGAGGCCCGCCCGACCGCCGAGGGCATCGTGATCCGAGGTGGCGCACTCCAAGGTGGCGTGGTGGACAGCGCCTCCGACCATCGCGTGGCGATGGCCTTCGCGATGGCAGGGCTTGCCGTCCGCGGCAGCATCGAGGTTGCCGATTGCGACAACATCGCGACGAGCTTTCCCGGCTTCGTCGAGGTGGCCGCGCGCGCTGGACTCCGGGTACGCTGGGCCTGAGCACGCCGGCCCCGGTCATCGCGGTGGACGGCCCGAGCGGTACGGGCAAGGGGACCTTGTGCGTGCGGCTCGCCCGCCGCCTGGGCTGGCATTTCCTCGACAGCGGCGCCCTGTACCGGGTACTCGCGGCCCTCGCCGAGCGCTCCGGTGTCTCGCTGGGTGACGGCCCGGGACTCGCGCGGCTCGCAGCTCAGCTGGACATCGCCTTCCGAGAGGCGCACGGCGGCATCACCGTGCGCTGCAGCGGCGAGGACCTGACCGAGGTCGTGCGCACCGAGTCGTGCGGGGCGGCGGCCTCGAAAGTCGCGGCCCTGCCCGAGGTCCGGGCCGCCCTGCTGGCGGCGCAGAAGGGCTTCAGGCAGGTCCCGGGGCTGGTCGCCGACGGCCGCGATATGGGCACCGTCGTGTTTCCCGACGCGCGGCTCAAGGTGTTCCTGACGGCCAGCCCCGAGGCGCGCGCAGAGCGCCGCCATAACCAGTTGAAACAACAAGGGATAAATGTTATACTTAAAAATCTTCGCCGGGACATCGGGGAGCGCGATGTCCGGGACATCGCGCGCACGGTGTCCCCGTTACGGCCGGCACCCGACGCGGTGGTGATCGACACCTCTTGTCTGGGCATCGAAGCGGTCTTCGAGCATGTCGTGGCCCTGGTCCTGGACCGTGATCTCGGTCGCGGCTGAAGCCCGGTGGAGTACAATGCCGGCGCGTGACGGGATTGGGGGTGCCGAGGGCACGTTTTCGGAGGAGCCGAATGACAATTTTTGGCGAATGGCGATTCTTGTAAAAAGGTTCGATTGACATAGGTTTGACTGAGATATGGGCGAGAGTTTCGCGGAGCTATTGGAACAGACGCAGGCAGACCAACACATGCGGCCGGGGACGATCGTCACCGGCACCGTGGTGGAGGTGAGACCGGACGGCGTGGTGGTCTATGCCGGCTTCAAATCGGAAGGTGTGATCCCGCTCGAGCAGTTCCGAAACGAGTTGGGCAAGGTCGATGTGAACGTCGGCGACCGCATCGATGTGGCGCTCGATGCCATCGAGGACGGTTTCGGGGCCACGCGCCTGTCGCGCGAGAAGGCCAAGAAGGCCATGGCCTGGAAGCGCCTCGAAGATGCCATGGGAGACGGCAGCCACGTGACCGGCACCATTACCGACAAAGTCAAGGGCGGGTTCACTGTCGAGATCGAGGACCTGCGCGCCTTCCTGCCCGGATCGCTCGTGGATGTCCGGCCGGTGCGCGACACCAGCTACCTCGAGGGGAAGCCGTTGGAATTCAAGGTCATCAAGGTCGACCAACGCCGCAACAATATCGTGGTCTCGAGGCGCGCCGTGATGGAGAGCGAGAGCGGCGCCGAGCGCGAGAGCCTCCTGGATAGCCTGTCCGAAGGGGCGACGGTCAAGGGCGTGGTGAAGAACTTGACCGATTACGGCGCCTTCGTGGATCTGGGCGGCGTGGACGGCTTGCTGCACATCACCGACATGGCGTGGAAAAGGGTCAAACACCCGAGCGAGGTCGTGACCGTCGGTGACGAGATCGAGGTCAAGGTGCTCAAGTTCGACCGCGAACGCAACCGCGTCTCGCTCGGCTTGAAGCAGATGGGCGAAGACCCGTGGGTCAACCTCGGACGGCGCTATCCGCAGCGCACGCGCGTCTTCGGGAAGGTCACCAACGTCGCGGATTACGGGTGCTTCGTCGAGATCGAGCCGGGTGTCGAGGGGCTCGTACACGTCTCCGAGATGGACTGGACCAACAAGAACGTGCATCCCTCGAAGGTCGTCCACGTCGGCCAGGAGGTCGAGGCCATGGTGCTCGACATCGATGAAGAGCGCCGGCGTATCTCACTCGGCATCAAACATTGCCTGACCAATCCCTGGGAGGATTTCGCGGGCCGATACAGCAAGAACATGCGGGTGAGCGGGACCATCAAGTCCATCACCGACTTCGGGGTTTTCATCGGGCTCGAGGGGGGGATCGACGGTCTGGTACACCTGTCGGACCTGTCCTGGTCCGTCACGGGCGACGAGGCGGTCCGGCAGTACAAGCGCGGCCAGGAGATCGAGACCGTGGTGCTCGCCATCGACGCCGAGCGCGAACGCATCTCGCTCGGCATCAAACAACTGGAAAGGGACCCGTTCTCGGGCTTCCTCGCTGAGCATGAGAAGGGCACCCTGACGAGGGGCGTGGTGGAGAAAGTCGAGTCCCAGGGCGCCGTCGTCCGATTGGCCGACGGGGTGGAGGGCTATCTGCGCGCCTCGGAGCTGGCGCGACACCCGATCGACGACGCCCGCAAGATGCTCAAGGAAGGCCAGGAGATCGAGGCCTTGATCACGGGCGTGGATCGCAAGAAGCGTAGTGTGTCGTTGTCCATCAAAGCCAGGGAGGCACGAGACGAGGCGCAGGCACTGGAGGCCTACGGGACGGGTGGCGCGATAACCACCACCAAGCTCGGCGATCTCTTGAAGCAGCAGATGGACGGGGCCGAGTCGGCAGAGCGCTCGGCCCTGGACTCGGGCTGAGAGGTTGTGAAAAAACCGTCGCGAGCGAAGGGAGGTCGCGTTCCGCCGGAGCGCAGGACCGTTTCGCCGGGAGCGAAACGGAGCTTTAGCCCCGAAGGGGCGAGTCTCACGGATGAGACGAGCAACCGGAGTGTATGTTGAAA
>JBQTJM010000146.1:0-16792 GCA_052387115.1 Gammaproteobacteria bacterium
GGTATGATGCACGGCATGGCCGGCTCCGCCGCCTTGATCCTGCTCACCCTGGAAACCGTTGTTTCGCCGGGAGTTGGTCTTCTCTACATCGCGCTGTTTGGATTGGGTTCCATCCTGGGTATGGCGCTACTTTCGGTCGTCATCGCTATTCCGCTGCGTTACTCCGAATCAGGCCTAACGTTCGCGCATAACACGCTCAAGACTTTGGTCGGGTTGGCCACAGTTGCCCTCGGAGGAGCGATGATCTACGAGATGGGGGCCGTTCAGCTGTTCTAATCATGGTGTATGTAATCAGACCGTCCGATCGGGAATCTTTCAAACGTTGCCGACGGGCCTGGGACTTAGGCGCACGCGCTCGGCAGAACTATCAACCGATCAGACCCGAGCCCATGTTCGACTTCGACCGCGCCATCCATGACGCCCTTGCGGTCTATTACTACCCAGGTATGTGGAAATGGGACCGCGCGATCGTGGCGCCTCTGGCGATGGAGGGGTTCTCAAAATCGATGCGCAAGCAGCGAGACCACTACACTGCGGCGCACAGGCTGTCGCCGAAACAGGAGCGCGAGTGGGACGAGGATCTCGCCTCGGGCGAGGACATGCTTAAACACTACTTTGAGTGGGCGCCTACGGCCGACCGTTTCTCCCCGATTCGAGTCGAAAGCGAGTTCGACGTTTCCATCCCCGACCCGCGGGACACCGGCCGCGATCTGGCGGTTCGCGGAGAAGCTATTCGCTACCGAGGGTGGATAGACCTGCTGGTGACGGATCAGCAGGACGCATACTGGCTTATGGATCATAGGATCGTCCAAGAGGCATGGACGAGCATTGAACGGATGTTGCTTGACGAGCAAAGCATTTCGTACTGCTGGGCGTGGGAGAAAGACTTCCTCGGAATTAGAATCGGGGGAGTGATCTACAACGAGCTGCGAGGAGATCACGCCTCGCGCGCAGCGCCGGGGGGGTCTGCTTTCAAGGGCGAAGACGTCATTGCGACTACGAAGGCGGTGCAAAACGGCGAGCTAACGCTGAAGGATGGCGACGCGTTTTTCCGCCGCACGCAAGTCGCGCGAAGCCGGTCTGCGCTCGAGAATCAAAGCAGGCAACTGGCGTTTGAGGCGCTCGACATGACGAACGCCGAGATGCATCCCTATCCCAATCCTTCCAAGCACAACTGCGAAAGCTGCGTTTACCGCGAGCCTTGCATCGCGATGAACGAAGGTTCTGATGCGACTCTTATTTTGGAGAGCTGCTATCGGAAGAGAGCCGAGGAAAACTTTAGGCGAGGGCGCATTGGTGGCGGGACTTGGTCCGTCGACCGCGGCGCCGCGCCGCCGAGGTTTGACCGCGATGCACCGCCGTGCCAGTAGTAGTGGGGTAACTTGTTTGCGTGCTTCGTATTTTAACCACCACTTCATGGGCAAAAACGTGGCGGCACCCGATGATAAACGGAAATCCAGATCGACTATTTCTCGAGTTGCTGATAGACCTGCTTGGTGCCGAAAAAAACGCCTTGCACAAGCAATACACACCCGATCAAATCCAGCGCAAGGCAAAGGGTGATTGACCATGTAGTGATCGGTGAGAGAACCGCCACCAACATCTTTGATGTGAAGGTAATCCAAGCCATGGTGGTCCTTATCCCATGCCGCGCCGCCAGTCTTATATCAATGCCGACGACCGACGGCTCGAGGTACTCCAGAAGCCCGGTCACAATGACCGCCACGCCGATCAAGATGCCGATGGTGGTTGCACCCAGCGCCAGCGTCCACCACGGTTCGGGGCCGGCGTACAGCGCCGCCAGATCCAGCACCGGCACGGCAAGCCAAAATGCAATAGGGAAGTGCACCAGAAGGGGATGCAGAGGGACCCCGAATGCAACCCGTGGCAGCCTCATCTCACGTGAGTCCCGTAAAAATCTGTCAGCTGAGTTACGCCATTTTTGCGTGTACGTGTCAGGCGGCGATGATAACAGACGTTACACCCCGCGACAATGTCGGTAGAAACCTGCCTGAAGTATAGGCCGTAAAAACGGTAGTTGCGAGGCTATAGGTAAGAATCGGGCCGACAGGGCAGTGGCCTGGGGTATTAGGCAGAATAACACCCTTTTTCGTCTCGGATAAGGGTAGTGGTGGACCAGTGAGTTGTCACGCCACCGGTGGCTCATAGGTGAGCCCGAACACGGTGTCCGTTAGCCATCGTTGGAAGGACTCGTTGTCCATGAACTGCTTGAACAATTCGGTGTCGTCCTTGAGCACCGCGGTCATCACCCTTGCCAACGCCTTGTCGTGCTCGATGCGGGCGTTCTGCTTGTCGGAGTTCTTCTTCGCCGGATGGCGTGGTCATGGCTCTCCACGTAGCGGCGCAGCTTCTTCTTCGCACGCTTGGTGTCGAACTCCGGGTCGCTCTCGACCTTCTTGATCAGCTTGTAATAACTCTCGACGGGCGTGTAGTGCTTGAGCACGTCCAGGATGAAGCCCTCCTGGATTGCTTGCTTCATCGTGTAGCTGTGGAAGGGCCGGTGCCGCACCTTGCCCTCGGCATCGGGCGGCAGCGCATCGCCGAAGATCTCGAGCGTCTTGTTCTTGGGCGTGGCGGTGAAGGCGAAGTAGCTCGCGTTGGGTAGGAGCTTCTTGGCCTCCAAAGCCCTGCACCAAGAACTCGGCCTGCTTGCCTTCCCTGATTTCCGCATCCCGGAAGTCCGTTGCCGCCACCGCCGCCCAGTTCAAGTCGCCAAGCTGCTCCAGCCCCTTGCGGAATTCGGCATAGACGGCACCGGCATTGGACAGGCTAAAGGCCCAGCGGCGTCGCCGAAGGGACCATTACCCTGCACGGTTTCGAACGCGATTGGGCCTGGCCGACCTACCGCATGATGCGGCTGTTGATCATTGTCTTCGCGTTGGTGGTAGCCTATCCCTATATCCCTGGCTCCGAGACCGATGCCTTCAAGGGCATATCGATCTTTCTCGGTGTCCTGTTCTCGCTCGGCTCCTCCTCCGTTATCTCCAACATCATCGCGGGCTACACCATGACCTACCGGCGGGCTTTTAGGGTAGGCGACCGTGTGCAGATAGGCAATCACATGGGCGACGTCGTAGACACCCGGACAGGATGCGCGAGGAAGTTTTCGCCCGGCAGAAGGCCATGGGCTGGGTTCCGGCCGACGCGAAGCTCGCGCCGCGTCCGGACTTCATTCCCGCCTGGGACAAGATCCCGGAGAACCAGCGGAAGTTCCAGACGCGCCTGATGGAGGTCTTCGCCGGATTCGTCGAGCACGCCGATGTGGAGGCGGGCAGGATCGTCGACGAGATCGAACGCCAGGGGCTGCGCGAGAACACGATCATCTTCTACCTGTTCGGCGACAACGGCGCCGCCACGGCCGGGCAGAACGGCTCGATCTCCGAGCTGATCTTCCAGAACAAGATCAAGAGCACTGTCGAGCAGCATATGCAGGTGCTGAAGGAGCTTGGCGGTCTCGACGTACTCGGCAGCGCCAAGACAGACAACATCTATCACGCCGGCTGGGGCTGGGCCGGCAACACCCCCTTCCAGTTCATGAAGCAGATGGCCTCGCACCTGGGCGGAACCCGCAACCCGATGGCCATCTCCTGGCCCGCCAAGATCAAACCCGACAAGACGCCCCGCTCGCAGTTCACCCACGTGAACGACATACTCCCCACCCGCTGCACCACGTGTCCAGGTACCCCAGACAAATGAAAACGCGGTTTTCGCGGCATCCCGATCCCATCGTTCCGTGACCTTAATAAGACTATATCACACTATAAGGGCTCTGACCCCTTTTCTCCTCTCAAAGGGACCGAACAGCGATGCCGTGCGGATCAGCCTGCTCCGTAATAAAAGGCGCACCATTGTCATCGGTACGGGTGGCACAGTCGAAAACGGCTGGAGCAGGGTTGGTGATAGGGGCGACGCCCACGACCTCGCCGGCCTTCCCGCCCTCCTTGACTTTCACAACCATAACCCCAGGCGTAGCACCCACGGCGTTGTTGACCGTAGCTACATTAGCCGTGAGCGGGCAGGGACCTCGCAAGGCGATGAAAACGTATTTGCCTTTGGGGCTGACGGCCATCAAATCGGGGGCTGGATCAGCGCTGTGCTCGCCGACAAGGCTGAAGATGTTGCTAAGAGTATCAGCAGCAGTTTTGACCACTACGACCTCGTTGGTCGCCCGATCGTCAACCCAGAGGTAACGATCCTTCTTGGTCACAAGGGTCATGCCGTGCGAATCGTTTGCTGGAGGAACTCCGCTAAAGGAGTAGACCAAGGTGGGCGCCGGCGTGTTCGCAGCATCAGAAGAATAAAGACTGACATCCGCCGGGAAGGAGTACAGATCAGACGAATCGGTGTTCCCCGCACCAGCACCAGAGTTGATGTAAATCCTGCCGGCGGCCTGAGTACTGGCCTGCATGCCGCCGCAACCATTGGGACGGACAGTGCTCACGTCATACTCGGCAACGATGGGAGGGGGTGCGCCACCCATGCTCGTATTTGCCACCAGCAAGCCGCCACCACTGAGCGTGATGAACGTCAACGTGCTAGTGTCATCGATGATCGGGCAGACAACGTTATTGGTCGGCCTTACGCCTACGAGTTGGCAGGCTCTTGCTGTATTCGTGGTACAAGAGGTCAAATCCAAGGTGGCATCCGTGTCATGCACGATGTCGCTCGCACCTTCATACGGTGTTCCATCCCCGTCTGCATCGGTATTGATGCGCTCCAGAAGTCTCCCGTTCTGGTTCGCAACGATCACGTATTTGTCGTTCGGTGCTGGAAAGGCAGCGTGGGCCTGCTGAGCGGCTCCAAACCCTACGCTCATCCGGAGACACTTAATCGGAGTCCGTGTCGCCGCATCGATGAATACCACGTGACCACTCACCACGTAGGCAAGAATGGCGACCGTCTCAGTAGGGTTGAACAGGACGATGTGCGCACGGGTCGGAGTCGAGCCTGTATCTGTCGCGCACTGAGTACTGACTGCACCACCTAGATCCACCACCTCTGGCACAGCAGCCGAAGGATCTTTGATGAGATCTTCACTGTCGTAGATGTACAGCTTGCCGGCAGTACCAGACTGTTCGGTGCCCCAGACCTCGAAGCCATGTTCATTATTTGCCTCCACTCGTTGGGTCAAGGACCAGGCTGATATTAGCCCAAAACCCATAAGCCACTTGAATCTGTATTTCATACCAATCCTCCTTTCGACTGTTGTGATTGTGGTAAAATGCCTAACGCGACGCTAACCGTGCGCGGCCATCACCAGCTTTGCAATTCACAAAAGAAGCAAAATCGCCGCGCTACGGTTGAGCGAAATGTTAGGTCGATGGCTGATATCGGAATGCTAGAACTGACTCCGCTCTCCTTTTCTTTCCTGTATCCTCTTGTTACCTCTATGTGGGTGAAGCGATGTACGCCGGTCTCGATAAGGACCGCTATGGCACACACCCTGTAATCGCATCTTTTTGTGAACCGGTGAGGATACGGAGAGTCGCCATTTGCCCGGTCAGTTTAGTGACACAAGCCCGTTGCTTTCTTCCTGCCGGGCAGTTGCTCACAAGATCGGCAATAGTGCACCCACTGGGGAAGAGTGTGTTGGTGACCGCGCTATCGCAGTTCGCGACCACTACCGTTGCGAGCGGCGCCGTCGCCGACAGAACCATCTCCAGTTCCGGAAACCTCAATGGAGCATAAGGGAGCATAAGGATTTCAAACGCCCTTTTTCTTCAAGAGGCAGGGTACTCCTGGGCTCGTGAGCCGTCAAGCATGGCGGTCGTCGGCCGGGAACCGGGGTATTTTTGGGCCCTTCATCGGCCCGAGGCGCTATGTTTCGTACGGTTTTGGCGTCTCGGGTGGGCGCAGGCCAAGGGGGATGGTCGGCTCGGGGAGCTGAACCGGGGAGGGATTCGGATCAGGCGATTTTTTGGATGATGGCCTGCTTCTGCTCCTGCAGAAGCTTGATCAGCTTCTGCTTGGCGCGGATGTAGCGCCGGATGCGCCTGTCCGCGTGGTCGAGGAAGCGGACGATGGCGGCTTGTTCGGCGAGGGGCGCAACCGGGAGCAGCACGCGTTTTATTGCGGTATGCGAAAGTCCGTATCGTGTAACCCCATTCGCCGCAACGTGGTATTGATAAGCGACACCCTCGCTTTGGAGCACTCGAAGAAGATAGGGACCTGACATCACGTGTTCGCGGGGGCGAAGCAGGGCCAGGTGATAACCAGAAACGAGATCAGCCGCGGCGTACTTGACCAGGGCGGGCACACCGATGTCGTTCCACACCGCTGAGTCTTTCGTGATCAGAACGTCTCCAAGACGAAGCCGAAATCGCTCGATTTCTTGCGGGGTGGCGGTGGCAGGCATAAAGCGGATGCGATCTGTAATGCATTCATTCTTGTAGACATTGACGTAGTTACACAGGCGAACAGGAACCTCACCTTCTGTCGAGTGCTTGTCGATGTTGCTGACCCTCATCTCGACCACGTGTCGCTGCCGCCGCACCTCCCAATGCTCCGGTACCTCCCCTAGCCACGGCACACCGGAGTTCTTGTAGGCGGGATAGGGCTTGAGGTCGGCTATCACGCGTCTGCTCCTTCCGAATCCACCCCAGGCTCGTCAAAGAGGCGGATGTAGGCGTCGTAGCGGAAACGCCGGTTACGGGATCGGCCGGTCATCTCTCTGAGCACGCCGATGGTCACCAGCCGCTCGACCAACTGGTTGGCGGCTGCATAGCTGGTGCCGGTCAGCTCCTTTACGGCGTTGACCGACAGGATCGGCCGCTCGTAGAGCGATCCCAGCACGCGGTGGCCGTTGCCGGCGGCGCGGCCCAGCTGCTCGGTGACGCTCTGGCGATGAGCTTCGCGCAGGGCGAGGATGCGGCGTGCCGTCTCGGTCGCCTGGCGGCTCACCTCCGCGACGCCGTCCAGGAAGAAGGCGAGCCAGTCCTCCCAGGCGCCCTCATCCCGCGTCTTCTGCAGCAGCGCGTAGTAGGTCTCCCGATGGCGCTTAAAATAGTGTGAAAGGTAGAGGACCGGCTTCAGGAGGACGCCCTTTTCGCACAAGAGGAAGGTGATGAGGAGTCGCCCCACGCGGCCGTTGCCGTCGAGGAACGGGTGGATGGTCTCGAACTGGACATGCGCCAGACCGATCTTGACCAAGAGCGGCAGGTCGTCGGGGGCGTGTAGGAAGCGCTCCAGGTCGGCCAGCGCTTGGGGGATGACCTCCGGAGGCGGCGGGACGAAGGTGGCTTCGTTCAGTGTGCAGCCGCCGGGACCGATCCAGTTCTGGCTGCGGCGCAGCTCGCCGGAGGTGAGGCGCGAGCCGCGCACGCCCCGCAGCAGGTGTTCGTGAATTTCCCGGATCAGACGCACGGACACGGGAAGCTCGGCCAGCCGCGCGAGACCGTGGTTCATGGCCCGCACATAGTTGATCACCTCGTCCACGTCCCGCGGCATCTCCGAGGAAAGCAGCCTGGCTTCGGCGGCCAGAAGGTCCTGAAGGGAGCTCTGGGTGCCCTCGATCTGGCTGGACAGCACGGCCTCCTTGCGCACGTACATGAAGACAAAGAGGTCTGGGTTCGGTAAGGTCTGAATCGAACCGTCGAGGCGGCCGAGTGCGAGATTGGCCGTAGACAATTGGGCCTGCAACCCGCCGTCGAGTTGGATCGGCGGATCGGGCGGTAGCGGCGCGGGGATGAAGGCGCGATAGCCTGCCGGCTGCTTGCGGTAGGTGCCGGCCCGGCCTTGCGCCCATGATTCCGTCTGTTGTTCCATGGCTCGTTGTGACTTTAATATGCCGCTCGACCGAGTTTATATTAAAGCCTACCTATAATATAGGTGGCCTGGCCGTCCTTATGTAGGTCAGGCCATAACAGGCAGGACGGTCATGGGGAGAATCACGTCGGGGTACTTGCCGCGCCGCCGCACGTAGAGGTCGCGGAGTACGTCGTCCGCGATGCCCCCAGATGAAGTTGGCGATCCAGTTGAGCTGCGGTGGTCCCATGGATCCTGTGGAGGCCCGACAGGATGTCGATGCCTCCTCGTGTTGCCGGACGGCCGTCGCCTCGCTCGACGATGCGACCGACTGTTTTAGAGCGCCGGCCCGGCTGCAGGGCCGAGCATCTCTCGGCGCACGAGCGGGATGGGGGGGGCGCCGTAGGACAGGAACCGATCGTGGAAGGTGCGCCAGGCGGAGCGGCCGCCGCGCCGCCGCGTCCAGTCGTCGCGGAGCTTGCGGATCATGAGCTTGCCGAGCGTGTAGTTGAGATAGGCCGGATCGAAGGTCCCGCGCGCCGCTTGCTGGCGGGCGTTGGCCGGGTCCTGCAAAGCCAGCTCGCGGAACATACGCTCGGACTCCGCCACCGTCATGCCGCCGGTGTGCAACCCGATCGCGGACAGGTAACGCGCGTTGCGGAGGAGCGCATTCAACAACTGTCCGATATGGGCCGCCGGATCGCCCTGGCGGAACCCCGCTTCCCACAAGAGCTCCTCGGCGTAGTGAGCCCAGCCCTCGCTGAAGCCATAGCCGACGAACACCTGGGCGAGCCGTGAGCGCGCGCGGTGGGCGTGCAGGTGCTGCAGGAAATGCCCCGGCCAGACCTCATGCGCCGAGATGAACACGAGATCGGCCTCGGCGCGGATATAGGCCGCGCGTTCCAAGGGCGACCACTTCGGGTCCGGCGGGGCGACGTAATAGATCGACTTGAGGCCGTGCTCGAAGGGACCGGGGATGTCGATGTAGGCCGGGTTCCAGCGCTGATAGGGGGGCGACTCCGCGACCTCGGCCTCTTCGGTGCCGGGGATGCCGACGAGCCCACGGCCCTCCACGAAGCGCTTGAGCACCGGGAGTTGGCGGCGGGCCTCCGCCACCGGGCCGCCGACGGGCTTGGCCAGGCGCATCCGGGCGACGCAGTCCTTGAGCCCGTCGCTCGGGAGATAACGATCACAGGCCGCCCGCAAGGCGCTGAGGTTGCGGGCCATATCGTCCCAGCCGACTTGCTCCAGGCGCTCGAGGGGGATGTCCACACCTTCGGTCGCCCGCAGCATCGCGCGGAAGCGCTCGGCCCCGAGGGCGTAGCGTCCGGGCGCTTGGCGACGCTTGCCGTGGAGCCAGGCGACCAGGCCACGCATCTCGCTCGCGGCGCGGGCGTTGGCGATCCGAAAGCGCGCCTGCAGCCCGGCGTCCGATACCGTGGCAAAGGCCGCGGGTACCTCTTTTTCGTAGTAGGCCGCGAGCCCGCCGAACACCGTCACGCCGAGATCCAGATAGGTCCTGGGTAACGGTCCCGCCAGGTTCTGGCGGATCTGAGCGACCGCGCCTGGGACGGCCTCGGCGTAGCCGACGTAGGCCTTCAAGCGCTCGGCGAGCGGGGCGTAAGCACGAACGACGTAGACATTGGGGTCCAGCGCATCGCTGTAGTAGAGCGGGTTCTTGTGGGGCCATTCGGCCTCTTCGAGCCAGAACAGCTCGCGGTCGAGCTGTGCGATCACATAATCCCGTTCGAAACGTGCGTCGGGGCTCAGGGGGCCGAATGCTCGCGCCTGGTTGCGTGCAACGTGCAGGCGGGCAGCCAGGTCCTTGAGCGCCGTGGCGCGCCAATCGGGCAGGCGGCCATCGAGCTCGTGGCGGCCGAGCTGTACGGCATAGCTCGGGTGGTCCTGGTAGTACTGTTCCAGGAACCCATCCACGAACCGGTCCCAGGGTGCCGTGCCCGTCGGCTGCCCCGAGACGCTCGGAGCGCTGGGTGGGCGGTGGGCGCAGGCGGCGGCGAGCGCGAGCACCCCGAGGACGAGCCCGAGTGACCGGCGGGGCGCCTTCATGCCGCTCGGCCAAGCTTCTTCAGGGTGGCAACGACAGGGGCTTCCGAGAGCGTCAAGCAGGGCTATTCGAGAGATGTAAAGCCGGCGTCCGGACGATAGGCGCTACCAAAGCGCGCCGCGAGATCGGACAGCCTCTCTGCCACCCGATCCCGGCCGCGCTCCTTCAGGTAATGCATGGGCCCGCCGCGAAACGGCGCGAAACCGGACCCGAAGATCATGCCGGCGTCCACCAGATCGGCGTCTTCGACCACCCTCTCGCGCAGGCAGGCGACCGACTCGTTCACCATGCGCAGGATCAGCCGGTCCGTGATGTCGTCGCTGGGGCTGCGGTCCTTGGGTACCGCCGGGCGCTCGACCTTGCCCTTGCGATATTTATAGAACCCTTGCCCGCTCTTGCGACCCAGATGCCCCTGTCTGACCAGCTCCTCCAGGCGCGACGGCACCGGGCTGCCGAAATGCCGCCCCAGGATCCCGCCGACCGAGAGACACACGTCGAGACCCACCGTGTCGGCCAGCTCGATGGGGCCCATGGGCATACCGAAGTCGGTGGCGGCCTGGTCGATGAGCGCGGCGGGTACGCCCTCCGCGAGCATGGTGATCGCTTCCATGAGATAGGGTAGCAGGATGCGGTTGACGAGAAATCCGGGGGCGCTCCGCACGGGCAGCGGCAGGCGGTCGATGCGGCGGGCGAAACCCGCGGCCTGATTTTGGACGGCGCGGTCGGTCGAGGGCGTCGAGATGATCTCGACCAGTTGCATCTTGGCCACGGGGTTGAAGAAGTGCAGACCCACCAGGCGCTCCGGCCGCCGCAGACCCTGTGCGAGGGTCTCGAGCGGGATGCTGGAGGTATTGGTCGCGAGCAGGGCCTCCGGCTTCAAACGCGGTTCGAGGGCGCGATAGAGGTCGTGCTTGGCCTCGATATTCTCGATGATGGCCTCGATCACGACATCGGCCTTGGGTACCCCGAGTCCCTGGGGATCGGGGACCAGGCGGTCGAGCGCGGCCTGCCGCAAGCGCCGATCACGGATGCGCTTGGCATAGAGGTCGCTGGCGCGGCGCAGCGCCGGGGCGATGTACTTCGGAGCGCGGTCTTGCAGGGTCACGTGCAGGCCGCGCAGGGCGCACCAGGCGGCGATGTCCCCGCCCATGACACCGGCGCCGATAACGTGTACGTGGGGCTTGGCCGTGGTCTCTCCGCGGCCCAGGGACTTCAGGCGCTCCTGCAGGAAGAACACCCGCACGAGGTTGCGCGCCGTCGTCCCGGTCGCGAGCCTCGCGATGGACTGCGCCTCCTCGGCGAGCATGCGCCGCTCGTCGCCGCCGTAACGCTCGAAGAGATCGATGAGGGCATAGGGTGCCGGGTAGTGCGCGGCCGGGGCGCGTTTCTGCACCTCGCGGCGCAGGTAAGCGCCGAGAAGCGGTCGCACCGGTTTCATCGCTGCCAAGCGTGCCACGAGGCCCGGCCGGCGGCGGGGCGGGGGTCGGGCGGCACAGGCCAAGGCCGCGGCACGGAAGTGGCGCTCCGGCACCGCGCGGTCCACGAGCCCCAGGCGCAGGGCGGCGCGCGCATCGACCGTGCGCCCGCTCAGCATGAGGTCCATGGCCGCCGGGGCCCCGATGAGGCGGATGCTGCGCATGGTCCCGCCGAAGCCGGGATGGATGCCGAGCAGGACCTCGGGCAACCCGAGGCGGGTGCCGGGCTCGTCCACCGCGACCCGATGGCGTAGCGCGAGCGCCAGCTCCATCCCGCCGCCCAGGCAAAACCCCTTGATGGCCGCGACGGTCGGGAACGGCAGGGCCTCGATGCGATCGAAGGTTGCGTGGCCGCGCTGCACCAGCGCCAGCGCCGCCTGCGTGTCCGTGATGGACGCGATCTCGCGAACATCGGCCCCGGCGATGAAGCCGCTCGCCTTGTTCGAGAGCAAGAGGAGACCCGCCGGCGGGCGGGCCGTCAGCTCGTCGAGGACCGCGCCGAGCTCCCGCAGGACCTCCGACGACAGGACATTGGTACCCGTCCCGGCCTGGTCGAGATACAGCCAGGCGATGCCGGCATCATCGCGGTCTATCCGCCAGTGTTGGTAGGGCTCGGTTTGTTCTTCTGGCATGGCGTGCTCCCCCGTTGGTTCCCCCGATGTGCGTCGCTACGTGCGTTCCAGGAGCATCGCCCCGCCCTGGCCCCCACCGATGCACAAGGCCGCGATGCCGAGCTGGCCGTTCTGTGCCTTGAGCACGTGCAGGAGGTGCAGGACGATGCGCGCACCGCTCGTGCCGACCGGGTGGCCGAGGCTGACCCCACCGCCATCGACGTTGAGTCGCTCGCGCGGGATCTCGCCGACCGCTGCCGGGAGACCGAGCTCGTTGCGGCAATAGCCTTCGTCCGCGAAGGCCGCGAGGCAGGCCAAGATTTGGGCGGCGAAGGCCTCGTTGATCTCCCAGTAGGCGATCTCATCTAAACCGAGCCCGTGGCGGCGCAGGAGCGGTGCCGCGGCGTGTACCGGGCCGAGGCCCATCTGGCTGGGGTCCAGGCCCGCCCACTCGCTGTCCACGATGCGGCCCATGACCTCGAGGCCGTGCTCGCGGACGGCCTCTTCGCTCGCCACGATCAGGCAGGCCGCCCCGTCGGTCACCTGGGCGCTGTTGCCGGCCGTGACCTTGCCGTAGGGCCGGTCGAATACCGGGGACAACTTGGCGAGCTGTTCCACGCTGCTGTCCGGCCGCACGCCTTCGTCCTTGTCGTAGACCTTGCCCTGCCAGTCGTACATCACCTCGACTTCCGCGAGCCGGCCTTCATTTTGTGCGGCCGCCAGGCGCCGGTGGCTGTCGACGGCATAGCCATCCATCGCCTCGCGGGTGATCCCGAAGCGGTGCGCCAGGACCTCGGCGGTCTGGCCCATGGAGAGGCCCACGATGGGATCGGTCAGGCCGCGCAGGAGGCCGATCACGGGCGTGAGCAGGGCCGGCCGGAATTTGCCGAGGGCCTGCATGCGGCTCGCGAAGCCCTTGGCCCCCGCCCATTGCCCGAGCCAGGCCACCATCGCCGTCCCGAACAACACCGGCGCATGGCTCATGGCTTCTGTGCCGCCGGCAAGCACCAGATCTGCCTGGCCGAGCGCGATGTCGCGCACGGCACAGTCCAGGGCCTGCATCCCCGAGCCGCAGTTACGCTGGACGGTCCAGGCCGGCGTCGCGTTGCCGCAACCGAGCCGGAGGGCCACGACGCGCGCGATGTTGGCTTCGTCGGGACCGGGCATGATGCACCCCAGGATGACCTCGTCAAGGTCCGACGCCTGAAAGGGCTGCCGCGCGAGCAGCGGGCGCGCGGCGTTCACGGCGAGGTCGGAGGCCGTGAAAGGCCCGGGTCTGCCGCGGGCCTTGAGGAACGGGGTGCGGGCGCCGTCCACCACGAACACGGGGCGGCCGGCGAGCTTCGATTTGGCATGTGTCATCGTCTGTCCCTCAATATGTCCAGGGGTGCTGCATATCCAGGGGTGCTGCGAGTCTCGCTACCGGGCCGCTTCCCCCGTGGTCGGGTCGATCAAGGCGCGTACCTCGGCGATCTGATCCGCGGGAAAACCGCCCGCCTGGGCATGCTTGCGGATGAGATCGGCGCTCGGCGCGAGATATACGCAATAGATCTTGTCGTCGGTCACATAGCTATGGACCCACTGGATCTGGGGACCCATCTCCTGGAGCACGCTGCAGGATTTCTGGGAGACGCGCTGCAACGCGTCGGGGCCGAGCTTGCCGGCCCCGGGCATGTTACGTTCGATGACGAACCTGGGCATGGTGATCCCTCCATATCAATTTGACGTTCGATGACGCCCCACCTTCTCCGCTGAGACGGAACGGGCGGGTGTGGGCCCTTCTCCGCACCGGATGCCCTATTGACCGGAGCGCTGCCGTTCCGCCGCGGCGAGGTCCTTCTAGACCCTCGCCGCGGACTGGAACGGTGACGGGAACGGTGCAAGCGCTATTTGATCCAGGCGATCACGTACAGGACCGTCAGGATCGCGAGCAACACGATGAGCGTCCGCGTCACGAGCCCCTGTGCAGCCGTGATGCGCTCGACCTCGCCGACATCGGAGCCGAGCTGCAGGGCACCGGTACCGCTATGGCGGAGCACGGCCTCGTTCTGTTCCAGGGTCAGGGTGTCGAGCACCCGCCAGCTCTCGAAGGCGCCGGTGAGGTTGCCGGACAGCGCATAACCCAGCGCGACGATCCGGGACGGGAGCCATGCCAGCACGTTGTAGACGCGGCCGGCCCAGTCGCGCAGGCCCGACGAGGCCTGTATGGCGTAGCGCCGCAACTCCGCCGAGAACCGGAACAGCACCGCCCCGATCGGTCCCAGGATCAGGAACCAGAGCAACACCCCGAAGACCCGCTCCGGGAATTCGGTCAGGATCGACTCGACCACCATGTGGCCGCGGGTTTCGGCCGGGACTGGCTGGGCCGAACGCCCGAGGGCCTGCGCGAGGCGGTTGGCCTCGGCATCGTTGCTCCCGCGGATCGCGGCGATGAGCGCCCTTATCTGGTCATCCAGGTCCTCGGGCCCCAGGCAATAGAGCAGGATCGCGATCGCGAGGAGAAACGCCAGGATGGCGTGCCAGCCACCGATCACCGACAGGAGCAACCAGAACACGAGGAGCGGCAAGGCCAGCATCGCCGCTACCCCGGCCGGGCCCTTGAAGACCTCCACGCTACCGAGCTTCTGTTCGATCAGGCCCACCAGGCGGTGGTACCAATCGAGTCGCCGCAGTGCCTTGAACTTTCCCAAGGATTCTCCCAGCAACTTGTCCGCCGCCGTAGTTATCAACACGATCAAGAGTCTCATTGTTATGCCTCCTCCGCCATTCTCAACTCATGTATATGGACAGCAATGTTCTCAGCCTCCGCCACTCGAACGCCGGCCCCGGGTCGGTCTTGCGTCCCGGGGCGATATCGCTATGTCCGACCACCCGCTCGGGACGGATGCCCCGCCAGTGTGCCGAGAGCGTCCCGATGAGCTCGGCAAGTGCTTGGTATTGAACGGGTTCGTACGGATCCCGGTCCCAGCCTTCCAATTCAATACCAATGGAAAAGTCATTGCAACCGGTCCGCTCCTCGAACCGGGATGCGCCCGCATGCCAGGCCCGCAGATGCAAGGGCACGTACTGGGTCAGGCCGCCGTCGCGCCGGACGAGGACGTGGGCGGAGACCCGCAGCCCGGCGACGGACCTGAAATCCGGGTGGGCATCCGGGTCGAGCGTGTTCGTAAACAGCCGGTCGATGTACTCCCCCCCATAGACCCGTGGCGGCAGGCTGATGCCGTGCACCACCACGAGATCGATGTCGGTCTCCGGCGGCCGCTCGTCACAGTTGGGCGATGGGACCCGCCGCACGCCTTCGAGCCAGCCGCTCACCGGATCGAGGCGCCACGAGGCATCCCCCTCAGGCACGTAGCGGCCCTCGCCGGCGCGCCCGAATCAAGGCGTGCACCCCCACCCCGGTCCGGGCGTGGGCCGAACGAATCCCCCGCCATCCACTCCGGCCATTCTAGCACGGCGCTCGGGGTCACTCGCGGCCGTCGCGTTGCCGCAAGAGAAAATCGGCCCACATCCCCGCGAACACCGCGGCCCCCCAGCCAGTGGCTCCTGCGGAAGGCGCGCAGGCACGCTCCCCGTCCCGCCACGACCACCATGGCATCCGGCCGACCAGGGCCCGCGATCCAGAGCGCCCACAGGGTCGGCCAGGAGCAGGAAGATCCCAACGGGCCGGTGGAGGGAGGCGTGCGTACTGCGCCCAAGATCGACAAGTCTAGCTAAGGGGGCCGTCATCGTTCTGACGCTCAACGTCATGCTGTCGGCAGGCCCAGATGGCGCGACGCTTCCGGCCCGTCCGCACCAGCTAAAGTTAGGCACGCTGCGCATGATGGGCTAATGAGAAAGCGTGCCGGGTGGAGCGCCGATCAACGATTCAATTCCGTGAAAGAACGGTAGTGCCCAAACAACACAGGAACTGGCCACCCACTTCACTCTTACTTCTTCGATGCTTTGCGCGGGTCGTCCGCCGGGTTCACGTAGTTGATCTCGAACGGACCCGTGCCGGATACCTGAATGACGGTCTCGCCCTTCACCCAGACGAAGTGTCGCACCGCCTTAGGCGTCACCGCGTATGACCCGACCGGCAACTCACGGACCGCCGCCGTGTCGAATCTCTCCCCTAACCCCATCCCAAACGTACCCTGAAGGACGACGATTCTCTCGTCCGTCGGGTGCCAGTGCGGCGGGACTCTGTAGCCGTCCGGGAACTTCGCGCGGATGGTGAACCGCGCCCCGGCTATCGACGGGTCACCCTCTAAGGCAGCCATCTGGGCGCCGGGCGGGAGCGAGGGCGGGGCCGGCCCCCACTTGACCTGATCGGGAGTGACGACCAGATGGGCCGCGTGCGTGCCAGTGGAGGCGGAACCATCCTTTCCCTCTTGACCGGGTTGAGCAAGACCCAGTGAGGCTGCTGCCAGCAGTGCGAGGATTAAGAGGCTCAGTTGATACTTTCTCATAGCTTTGTCTCCTCCTCAGTAGATGTATTGCGGAAACGCGTGGTGTTTATTGTGCTAGATCTGAGCGCAAGTCAATGGCCGCGCTGCCACATTAATGTGCGCCAACCGTAATATGCCGCCTAGACATCATGACTTCCGCCGAGGGAGGCTGACCCCCGGCGGAAACGCGGGTTAGCCTCGACGAGGCCAGGGCCGCATAATGAACACATGGTCATTAGTAGCTAACCGGAGGCTGCCATGAAACACTCTAGAAGCCCGTGTAGGGCGGAAGCCCCGCAGGGGTGTTGCGCCGAATGACCCGCCACCAAATTATCGTCTCCTATCGCCGACGGCAACGAACCAAGCTCACCGGCGCGCCGTTTTTGGGCGCGTCCGGTGAAGCGCCCCGTTGGGCACATTGCCTGTGAAAACAGCGACTGGCACATG